>NZ_JBFULB010000004.1:0-44198 GCF_056400545.1 Stenotrophomonas sp. P5_A8
GGACAACACGGGTGCGGCCAATCCGGTAGTGTTCTCGACTCGAGCAATGAGGTGAGCACCCAGGCTGATGTACTCAATCTCCTTTCGAGTCCGCTTATTATGCTGGTGACGCAGCACTCCGTCGTTGCCGTAGAACGAGAAKATATCCCCGTCAGCGGCGCTGTAGCTCGCTACGCGACGACCATGCGCATCGTATGCGTATGACTCCCTTCCCTTTGCGTCACGGAGTCGATTCCCTTGATCGAAGCGGAATGGCTCGCCATTCTTCTTGGCCAAGTTTCCCTGTACGTCGTAGTCCAAGCCTATGATCGCGCTACCGTCATCCTGACTCACGGTGATCATGCGATTGCGTGCGTCGTACCAATAGTTATGCTGCTTAATCCCTCCCAGCTTGGCGCTACGGAGGTTGTCCAGCACGTCATACGTAAAACGGTAGATCTTGTCGCCGCCAAACGATGAGGAGTTCGCCTGGGTTAGGCGATCCAGAGCATCGTACTGCATCTGCCGTGACTTTGACGGCTCAACCGCATCGGTGACGCTCGCCACGTTTCCGTTCTTGTCGTACATAAAACTCGTATCAAGAACGCCGGTGTCTATTGCTCGGGCGGGAAGACCACGGGCATTCTGCACCATGCTATGCGCGATGCCATTTCCATATGCGAATGAACGCAAGGCACCATCAGGATAGTGAGAAATAGCGCTTGCGTAGCTTCCGACACGTGTCGGTTGGCCAAGCGCGTTCGGCGCGAAGATGAGCTGCAAGCCACTGGGATACTGCAGGCTGGCTAGTGACGCATTGGCATCATATCCATAACCCATGGACCATATTCCCGTCCCAGGCTGCTGGAGCGTTTCACCGATGACTGGGCCGCGCTTGCTGTATGCATACGTATTGATGACCTGTTTGCCGTCTGGATTGTTAGTCACGACCTGAGTCGGTAACCCAGCGTTGTTGTAGGTCCAAGTCTGGTTCCCACTGCCGTCAGCGAAGATCAACTGCTTAAGTCGATTTCGAGCGTCATAGCTACGGTCGACGCGACGTCCCGAAGCTTGCGCCGCAGCTTCATCGCAACTGTTGGTCGCCGTCAGCGAAAGCCCAGCCGCAGACCATGCAAGGTTACCAGCGGCATCGTAGCCCGCTACGCTGGCTCCGGTCTCCGGCTCTACGCTCTTGCAGAGTTCCTGCTGCGAGTTGTACACGTATGAACGGGTCACGGCCACGCTACCCGTTGCGTTGCGGCGTTTGATCGAAATGGGCTTGCCGAATACGTCGCGCCCTATCTCTGTGAATGCTCCGGCCGGATGCTCGATCGCCACTGCAAAGTCATAGGCGGGAGCGTCATATACGCGATACTGCGTTATGGTGGCTTGCTTGCGAGGATCGGTCGTGCGAACACGCATGCCAGCCTCATACGCTGTTACCGTGGTCAGTAGACCTTGTTCGCTGTCAATCGAACTGGATGTCGGTCGACCCAGGGCATCATACTCACTCCACTGTCCCGACACTGGGTTGCTACCCGAGGCAGGATATGACTGGAAGGTCGTCCGGCCAGAATGATCGTAGGTGAAGCGCTGATATCGCTCTGTCGCGGCGACATTGCTTCCGTCACGTTCGCGGGTCAACGCTGGTCGCCACATCGCATCAAACCACGTTACCTTGTTGCGGTTACCGGTATTGCTAGTCAACCGCCAGTGGCCCGCAGCTAGTCCATGCTCAACGGAATCGACGCGCTCGAACACCTGCGTCGTGGAATTCCATGCGACGGTATCTCCGGATGCAAATGCCCTTTGAGTCTGCCGACCCATCGGGTCATAAGCATACGTCGTTTGATAGCCCATCTCGTTGGTAACAGAGCGAATCCAACCATTGTCATCCACACTCGCCGAAATCGACGTGCCATCGGCAAAGCCAATAGCCTGCGGGGTGCCGCGCTTCCAACTACTCAAGGTGGTGACATTCCCGCGCCCATCGGAAAAGCTGGCGATGCTCCCATCAGCGTGATATGCCAACTTCTGCACGAGCTTCCCGAACTGCCGACGCTCATATGGCAGTCCGTTTGCATTATAGGTGGTCTGCGCTTCGACCAGGCCCGTATCGTTGTTGGTCTGCGTGGCTACTTGCCCCAGAATCCAAGCGCTTGTGTCGTTGTAGTAAGCGGTTGTATCAGTTCGACTGACGCCCTGCGTGCTGCTTCGCGTCACGCTTGCCGGGTGACCATAGCTATCGAACGAGTTGGCCTGCCAGGTCATCGTCACACCATCGCGCACGACCTGACGCCGCTGAAGCGGTCGTACAAGCGCGGAGGTCCCATCAAACCCACCCCATGTCCAGCCATAGCGATCCGGGAAGGGCATCGTTGCCGCCTGGGAAGAGGTCAAGTAAGTAAGCTCTTCAGCTTCCAGAACCGCGCCGGACGCCGCCACGATCTTGCGTCCGAGCAACTTTCCTTCGTTGTGCTCGTACACGATTCCGTACGTCTCCTCGATACGGCTACCGTCGGGCTGGGTGATCTTAACCATCTTCGACTGCGTGCAGGTCGTGCAGGGCGTGATGGATCCCTCCCACATGTCCTGGTAGTCGCCATAGTCGCCGTAAGTCCAGCGCATCTGCGGCAGCCCTGGGCCGTCGATGGTCTTTTCGGTGATGGCCAGAACATCAGAGTAGTACGGCACCCCCAACGTATGGCGTAGCGAGCCTTCTCCGGCTGACTCGACGAAACAGTACAGCTTGGGAACACCAGCTCGGTATCTTCTTTGGTGATCGAATCTGAAATTTCCCACAGCGCCCGAAGGGTGTTTCATGCGCAGGCGATAAACCTTGTCGCGAAACGGCGCGCCGCCAGCGCAGCCCTCGCCGGGGTCTTCCGACCACTCCTCGTAGGCAATGCGATTGTCATCCAGATGAGTAATCTCCCAGCCGGCGCCATCGGGTTGGGTGACCCGCTGCAAGGCGTTCCCTGCGTATGCGTAGCTCCACGTTCTTCCGTTGGCCGATGCACTCTGTAGCTTGTTACCGGAGTAACTCAGACTAATGGCTCGCCCGTCACTGGAAGAAATTGAGGTGGGGTGACCGTTCCCGTTGTAGCTGATGCTTACGCTGTTACCAAAGCGATCTTCGATACGACTGGCCATCAAATACACTTCTACGCGCGCTTGATTGGCATTAACTGAGCTGATTGATCCCATAAGACCGACAATTCGTTCAGTACCCACGTTGAATGTGTACTTTATCCCTGAGGTTGTCTGGATAATGAAGCCCTCACCCTCATACCCAGCGATCATCGGCGTGCAGCTCACCGTATCAAGTGAGCTCGTAGTCCAGCTCCAGTTGCTGCTCTGCCTGCTTGCAGGCCTAAAGCGAGCCGGAGGGTCGCCTATCAGGGAGCGGGCGCCCTCGCCCGGTAGATTGACCGTATACCCTGACCAAATATCTTCAATGCGGAACGGCGGCGGCGTATAYGGGATGAAGTTCTCGCTACACCGTTGAACCTTCCTGGAACCTCTGTAGGTCCAGCCATAGCTGGAGTCGAACACTCCAGAAATGAATGGAACGTCGATGTTCCAATCACCGGCTCCGCCGTAGATGAGTGGATCAAGCCCGAGCATCGGTATAGGACGGAGGTTGAATCTACGCGTCAGCTTTACAGGCAGGTTATTCGTGCCAGGCAGATCAATGTCCGTCTGGCCAAAATAGGCACTTTGGTCGAACACGTTGATTGAGTCCCCGAACAGATCCGAGGTCAACGGTCCCACGAGTTCTGACGACCGCAATTGCTTGTCGTACTCTTGATATGGTTTCTGGACGACTTGTTGAGCATGTGCCGAGCATGCCATTGCTGCGGCGATCACCAATGCTGCGATAGCGCGCGCGCGCAGCGACACTACGTCTTTCCTAGACTCGATCCGCATCCATGCCCCCTAATTGTCGGGAGCGAGTATTCCGCTACACCTGGCATTATGTCAAGACGGCRTGATGACTCTCCCTAATGGCTGACTATGTCCCAGTGTCAGTCGGTCGTGGTCGATCCGGTGGCCAACAATGCTCCACACTGACCTCCAGGCGCGCGGCGTCTTCTTGACGGGGTTGGAAAGAACTTGAAGTGGATGTCAGAAGAGTGGCAATCCGCGATGCACTTTGCTTTCGATCTACGTCCAGAATGGCACGAACGTTCCAGGTCACAGTGACTTTTCCGCCGCACGATCACCGGTCGATATCCTGATTTCGGATATCCCAGATGCCGCAGTAGGGTTGCTTTGCCAAGGAGAACTCTCATGCCAACCGCGAGATATGGTTTTTCCTATCTGTTAGCTGCGCATTCGAAACGTACGCACGCTTTCAACACCCGCGGCGTCTCTGCCGCCGCAAGTGCGATGGCCTACGTTCGAGTTCGATACGGCATTGGTCCAGCTTCTTCGAATGCTGCTACCCGATCGCCCTCAACCAGAATCAACCCGCGCAACTTTCGCCCCACCATCACCCCCACCTCTCCAAAACCTCAACTCCAGTTGACGCCGTCGTTCGCACCAGCTGCGACCCCCTGCGAGTTTCATCCCACTTCCGCACATCCACCGCACTCCATTTCGCATCATTGCAAATGCTGCCCACCTGCTCGGTTGACCCTCCCCCACCCCGAAAGCATGGTGCACGCATGAACACTCTCACGCGCATCGCCCTGCTTGGCGACGTGGCCAGCATCCGCCAAGGCCACCCCTTTCGCGGTGCCATCGGCGCCGTACCGGGGGGCCCGGTGCAGGTCATCCAATTGAAGAACCTCTGCGCCGATGGCCTGCGGGAGCGCGAGCACTTGCTGCGTACCGTGCTGCGCGCACGCAAGCCGCCGGACTGGGTGCAGGATCAGGATGTCCTGATCGCGGCACGCGGCAATCACCCGCTGGCGATGTTGCTACGTGCGCCGCCAGAATCCACCGTGTGCAGTCCGCACATGTACATGGTGAGGGTGAGCACGGCCGACCTGCTGCCGGCGTTTCTGGCATGGCAGTTGAACCAGCGCGCGGCCCAGGCCTACCTGCACCAGCAGGCGGCGGGATCGCGCCAACAGAGCCTGCGCAAGACGGTGGTGGCGCAGTTGCCGCTGCGCATTCCGCCGCTGCCACAGCAGCAGCGCATCGTGGCGATCGCCCAGGCGGTGCAGGCCGAGCAGCGCTGCCTGGAAGCGCTGATCCACAACCGCCAACAGGAGATCGCCGTTGTGGCCGAGCAGTTTCTGCAGGGAGGTGCCGCATGAACCTGATTGCCGCGTTGCCGGGCGCGCATGCCACGCTGGCCGCGCTCACCGCCGCCCGCGAGGTGCTGGTAGACGCCGCCGAGGGCGAGGCCGCCACGCACCTGCTGCTGGCTTTGCTGTTGCTCAAGATCGCCAGCGATACCGAGGCCGCCGCGCACGATCCGAGCGGCGCGTATGGGTCACCGCTTACCTGGCCGCCCGGCGCTCCCGGCGCACAGCTGCTGGCGGTACCGGCCGATGCCCGCTTTGAGGCGCTGCATCACCATCGCTTCGCAGTAGGCAACGACCTGCGCATCATGACCGCCCTGCAGCGGCTGGCCCAATCCAATCCGGCCACGCTGGGCGAGGTGTTCGATGTGCTGCGCCTGCACGATGGCTGGCCGCGCGATGCCGACCGGCGCGAGGTGGCCCTGTCGCGGCTGCTGGGGCGGTTGTCAGTGCCTGCGTTGGATTTCCGCAGCCTGCGCGGCGCCTATCGCAGCGACATCGGCGAGGCAGTGGATCGGTTGCTGGAGCGTAATCAACCGCGGCGCAGCAAACTGCCGCTTGCACATGTGCCCGATGCGCTGGGCTGGCTGATGGCTGCGTTGATGGACCCGGCAGAGGACGAGGGCATCTGTGATCCGTCCTGCCACAGCGGCAGCCTGCTGCTGGCCGCCAGCCGCTGGGCGCGAACGCGGCATGGTGCCCGCCGCCACCGGCTGGCCGGCCAGGAGGACATGGACGACGGCTGGGCGCGCACCCGCCTGCGCCTGTTGCTGCACGGCGAAGACAATCATGCCGTACACGGGGGCACGCCGTTGCGGCACGACATGCTGGTGCAGCCGGACGGCACGCTGCAGCGTTTTCACGTGCAGCTGTCGCGGCCGCCGTTTGCGCTGGCGTGGGCGCCCGAGCGCGCGCCTCGTGATCCACACCGGCGCTTCGTGCACGGCCTGCCCCCGCGCCAGTGGGGACATCTGGCGCTGTTGCAGCACATGCTCAAGGCGATGGACCCGCAGCGCGGGCGCATCGCCCTCGTGGTGCCACACGGCGTGCTGTTCCGCGCCGGCGATGAGGCGCTCATCCGCCGACGCCTGCTGGACGCCAACCTGATCGAGACGGTGATCGGCCTGCCCGACCGGCTGTTTGCCGGCACCCCGGTCGCCACGGCGCTGCTGGTCCTGCGCAGCGTGCGCAATGACGAAGCGGTGCTGTTCATCGATGCGCGCCAGCTGCAGTCCAGTGGCAGGCGTTCCGCCAAGCTGGACCGTGCTGGCGCCGAGCAGCTGCTGGCGCTCTGCCAGGCGCGCAAGGATGTGCCCGGGCTGGTCTGCCGCGCCGATCCGGCGCTGATTGCACACCACGATGGCAACCTGAGCGTTGCCCGCTACGTGCACCCGGAATCCACAGACGCCTCGCCATCGCTGGACGCCGTTCGCCGCGAGCGGGCGACGTTGCGGTCGCGGTTGAATGCGCTGGAGCAGGCGCTGGACGTGGATCTGCGCACGCTGGAACAACCGTATGCGGCGGCCGCTGAGCGTGGCGCGGCATGACCGGCACGGCCAGAACGGCTGATCGACGGGTGCTATCTGCTTGTTGGAAAGCATCAGAACTATGCGGCACCCGCGTCATGCGGTGATCAGGAAACGGAATGATGCACACGGTGTGGGCGAAGCCCGCTGCGCCAGACTGCGGGTATGTCGCATTCCCTTTCCCTTACTGTCTCGTCCGCCTGCGTACACGTGCGCAGGTCATCTCGCCGGCCCAGCCATCGCACACATGACGCTGCTGGGAGTCGCGCATGAAACCTGCGACTACCGTGAAGCACTCGGCACTGGGCTGGCTGCGCCGGTTGGGCTGGCGGTACCTGTCGCCGGTGGACCATGCGGCGTACCAGAGCGAAAATGCAAATGGCATCCTGTTGCCAAGATTGCGGCAGCGGCTGCAGGCAATACGGTTTGCGGCGCGCGGACAGACCTGGTCCCTGGACGAAAGCGGCATGGCCCAGGTGTTGGCGGCACTGGGCCGGGTGGTGCAGCGGCGCGGGGTCCGCGAGGGCAATGACGCGCTGCTTCGGCTGTTGCTGGACGGCATCGATATCGAGCAGCACTTGCCGGACGGCCAACGGGTACACGCCTGTGTACAGGTGATCGACTGGGACCACGTGGAGCGCAACGGCTGGGATGTTGCGGAATCTCCGGGTGGACAGGTAGCCCGCGATGCCGTCGCCCGTGTGGATGCGTTGGCTGGCTACGTCAACGGGCTGCCGCTGCTGGGTGTGCTGTGTGTGGAGCGCGATGGCCAGTGGCGCTGGGGAAGCGACGTGGAGGCGATTGCGTTACTGCAGCGGCAGCGTCCCGGGCCGGCACTTTCTTCTGCACAGGTGCTGATGGCATTGGATCGTCGCGGCGGGCGATACGCCACCCACGGCTCGCCGCCTGAAGACTGGGTGCACTGGCGCGAACAGGGTTGGGCGCCCGCACGCCTGCAGCAACTGCGCATGGCGCTGCCCACACCGACGGATAACGACCGTGGCGAGGCGCTTGCCGATCTACGCGCCGTACACGCCCCGCTGCTGGCAGGGGTAATGGCACCGGAGCGGGTGCTGGCCCTGCTGCGCGGTTTCATCGATGTCGCCGCCGATGGACGGCGCCGCATCGCGCGCTCGGCGCAGTTCTTTGCGGTGCAGGYGGCACTGGATCAGCTGCGGCGCATCGATGTGCAGGGGCGACGCTGCGGCGGACAGCTGTGTCTGGCGCCCGGCAGCGGGATGCAGCTGACGCGGCACTGGCTGCTGCACCACCTGCGACGCGATCCCTGGTTGCGTCATTGCCGGGTGTTGCGGGTGCAGTCGCCCGCGTCGCTGTCTGCGGCGATGCGCGACGCGCCGTCGCCGCTGTCGCCGGGACGGCGTCTGGCCGCCTTCCTGGCCGACGGGCGCGGCACCACGCTTCACACCTCCCTGGTGACGCTGCAGGCATGGCTGCGCCGACGCGATGCACAGTACGCTGGCGACGACCTGGTCCTGCTGGTGGACGCCGACCTGCAGCACAGCCATCCCGCCTGGCTGCAACGTGCACACGAGCGCCTGCCGCGCGCGGCGTGGTTGTGGCTGACATCGACGCCGGCCCCCTGCGTGGGCGAAGGCGGACAGGACGCCCCGCTGCTGTATGCCTATCCGCCCGCGCACGGCGTGGCGGACGGTGTACTGGCGCCGGTGTATCAGCAGACGTTGCAGTCTTMGCCGGTAGCCGCCATCGTGCACGATACCCAGCCGGATTCACCAGATACCCGCGTGGCTGCACTGGCTGCGGCGATCTGCCAGCACGTTGCCGACAGCCTCCTGCGCACCGAACGCGACCTGCAGGCACTGCTGCTGGTGGCCAGCAACGAAGACGCGCGGCACTATCAGCGCGCCTTCGTGCGGGAAGGCACGTTGCGCAGTGCGCTCGTACCGGCCACCGCGCGGTGCGTGGCCAGCCGTCGCCATGGTGATCTCGGGCAGATACAGCTGTTGATCGCTGCTGCCGGCGTGGCACTGCCCTCGTTCGATGCGCGTCTGGCGGTGGTGTATCTGGACCGCGAGTTGTCTGGCACTCCGCTGGCGGGCGCCGTGGCCCTGCTCAGCCGCCCACACCAAGACAAGCGCTGCGCGTGGCTGGTGAACCTGCGCGCCTCGGGTTGCCCCCTACCGGGGCCGGACGCGTGGGCACCGGGCCCACGACAAGACCTGGACGCCGCCCTGCCCCGCCACCATCAACGCCTGCGCGCTCTGCTACCGGCCGCAAGCGGCAGCAACTTCCACGCCTGTCGCACGCACCTGGCGCCGCGCTGGGCACTGGACACGCACGGCGAACCCCGTGACCTGCACCGCCAGCGTCGGCGCTGCCTGCACCGACGGGTGACCACGTTCGGCCAGCAGCTCCAAGCCGCGTTGCTCACCGCCGATGATCAGCAGGACATGGCCGAGGGCAGCCAGCGCTGGCGCTACCAGTACGACCTGCACTTCTGTTCGTTGTTGCGCGATGCCGTCACCGTGGACGCGCAGGAACAGCCGCTGTATGTGGCCGAGGACGTGCGCATCCGGCACTGGGCGCGCGAGCGGGCACCGCAGGTGCAGGAACCGGCGTGGGAGTACCTCAGCCTGCAGGCCATGGACACGGCGGATGTCCGGCATGAGGCGGACGCGCTGCACAGCCAACTGCGCGTCCAGCTGGACGTCGATACGGTCGCCCCGGAGATGCGACGTCGCACGCACCATCAGCTGCGTGCGCTGCTGGCCCAGCCTGCCACGCCGGCCCGACGCTTGAAGGGCCTGAGGGCGCTGCACGCAACCCTCGACCGTGATGGGTCCGGCGCTGAGTACGCTGCATCTCCACTGCTGCAAGCCTGCCACGGGCTGCTTACCCGTCATTTGGGCGCTGCCGGCGGCCGGGCGCAGCTGCGGCTGCGGCAGGCGCTGGCCGCGCAGCTGGAAGCGGCGTTGATTGATGTCCGCGTAGCGCACGCGGGCGCGCCGCATCTGATAGCGATGGCGCTGCGCCGACGATTGACGCCCGCCTGGCCGATGCAGCTCACGCCGCAGCAGCGCGACGCCGTGCTGGACGGCCTGCCCGCGCTGCTTGGCCGGGCGGCGCTGTTCGAGGCGGTGCCATTGGACTGAGCGCCCGAGGGCYCAGGGCATTACGGGCGGCACGTAGGTCAGGGTCATGCCCAGCAGCCACAGCAGGCCCAGCACCAGCGGGATGTGCACCAGCAGCTGGATGAAGGTGAAGCCGACGATGTCGCGCGCCTTCAGCCCCAGCACGCCCAGCAGCGGCAGCATCCAGAACGGGTTGATCAGGTTGGGCAGCGCCTCGGCGGCGTTGTAGACCTGTACCGCCCAGCCCAGGTGCGCGCGCAGTTCGTTGGCCGCCTGCATCACATAGAGCGCCTCGATGATCCACTTGCCGCCGCCGGAGGGCACGAAGAACCCCAGCACCGCCGAGTACACGCCCATTACCAAGGCGAAGCTGTCGGTGGTGGCGATATGCACGAACAGGCTGGAGAGCCGATGCGCCAACGTTTCATCGCCGCTGCCCACCGCGTGGGTGAGGATCATGGCGATGCCGCCGTACAGCGGGAACTGGATCAGCACGCCGGTGGTGCTGGGCACGGCCTTGGCCACTGCGTTGAGGAAGCTGCGCGGCCGCCAGTGCAGCAGCAGGCCCAGCGAGATGAACAGAAAGTTGTAGGTGTTGAGGTTGGCAATCGCACTTACCAGCGGCTTGCTGGCGAACTCGCCGAACAGCCAGCCGAAGGCCAGTAGCGAGAGCAGCACGGTCAACAGCGGACTGTATTCCAGCCATTCGCCGGGGCGGGTGCGCGGTTGCAGCGGCTGCGGCTCGGCTTGGGCGGCACCGTCGAATTCGCGGGCGGTGCGGGCCGTGGCCGGGCCCGGCGCGGTGAGCCAGGCGATGAGCAGCGAGACCAGGATGAGCGCGGTGGTGAGGGCGATGGACTGCCACAGGAAGATGGTTTCGGTGAAGGGCAACACGCCGGTGATCTCCACCAGTCCCGGCGGCATGCTGACCGGGTTGGCCTGCAGCTGCGCGGCCGAGGAACTCAGGCCCATCGCCCACACCGCGCCCAGCCCGAGGTAGGCCGAGGCGCCGGCGGCGCGGTAATCCATCTTGAGGTCTTCGCGGCGCGCCAGCGCGCGTACCAGCAGCCCGCCGAACACCAGCGAGAAGCCCCAGCTGAGCAGCGAGGCCAGCATGCTGACCAGGCCAACGTACACCACCGCGCCGCGGCCGGTGCGCGGCACCCGCGCCAGTTGGTCGATGAAGCGCGCCACAATGGGGGCGGTGGCCAATGCGTAGCCACCGATGACCACGAACGCCATCTGCATGGTGAAGGGGATCAGGCTCCAGAAGCCCTCGCCGAAGGCGCTGGCGGTGGCCTGTGGGGTGGCGCCGAAGCCCATGGCGGCACCGGCCACGATGATGACGCCGAGGACGGCGAAGACGTAGGCATCGGGGAACCATTTTTCGGCCCATGCGGCCGAGCGCAGGGCTGCGCGCGCCATGAAGCCGTCCCGAATCGTTGTCGACGTGGCCATTGGCTCTCTCCCGGAGCATTCAATGGGGGGATTCTGTGGGTTGGCGGGGGCGGTGTCAGTCGCCTATTGGTCTTAGGGGGCGGTGTTGGGCACGTGGGGATGGCGCATGGGCGGCGCCTGAGCAGGGTCGGGAGCCGGCCAGCGGCCGGCACTACCGGTCATGGACCTGCTGGGTTACGGGATGCCGAGCATGGCTCGGCACTACCGGGGCATGGCGCTGCTGGGTTGTGGGCTGCCGAGCGTGGCTCGGCACTACCGGGTCATGGCGCTGCTGGGTTAAGGGCTGCCGAGCATGGCTCGGCACTACCGGGGCATGACCGGTTGGCGTTGGCCTGCCTTCAATGGAACGCCAGGGCGGCGGCGATGCCGGCGAACAGGGTGGCGCCTACCCAGTTGTTGTGCAGGAAGGCCTTGAAGCAGCGGTCGCGTTCGCGCTTCTGGCACAGCATGAACTCGTAGACGATCAGCAGGGCAGCCACGCCCAGTGACAGCCAGTACGCCGCGCCCAGTCCGGCGCGGACGCCGACCAGGGCCATCGTGCCCAGGAACAGTGCGTAGAGGATGCCCTGGATGACCAGGTCCAGATCCCCGAACAGGATCGCCGTGGAGTGCGAGCCCATCTTCAGGTCGTCGTCGCGGTCCACCATGGCGTACCAGGTGTCATAGGCGGTGGACCACAGGATGTTGGCGCCATACAGCAGCCAGCCGATCACCGGCACCTCGCCCTGCACGGCGGCGAAGGCCATCGGGATGCCCCAGCCGAAGGCCATGCCCAGGTAGACCTGCGGCAGGTGGGTGTAGCGCTTGAGGTAGGGGTAGCTGGCGGCCAGGAAGATGCCGATGAAGCTCAGCCCGATGGTCAGCGCGTTCAGGGTGAGCACCAGGGCGAAGGCGACCAGCATCAGCACCGCGAACAGCACGAGCGCCTCGCGCCCGGACACCCTGCCACTGGCCAGCGGGCGGTCCTTGGTGCGCTTGACGTGCGGGTCCAGCCAGCGGTCGGCGTAATCGTTGATGACGCAGCCGGCCGACCGCGTCAGCCATACCCCGGCGCTGAACACGAACAGGGTCCACAGCGACGGCAGGCCGCCGGTGGCCAGCCACAACGCCCACCAGGTGGGCCAAAGCAGCAACAGGGTGCCGATCGGGCGATCGGCGCGCATCAGTTTCCAGTACTGGCCCCAGCGCGACGGCGCACCGCCGGCGGGGACTTCAAAACGTTCATAAGCCATGCGCAAAGGATACCGCCAAGCCCCGCAGCCGGCGTTGCCGGGGCAGGCGTTTGTACAGGGGGCAGACCTGCGCGGCGTTTCCCGCTAGAATGCTCCTCCCGCGCCACCAAGGCGTCAGGCGGCCAGCATCGGCGCCCGGGAACGCAGGACACAACGCGCTCGTAGCTCAGCCGGATAGAGTAGTGGCTTCCGAAGCCATTGGTCGGGGGTTCGAATCCCTCCGGGCGCACCATCTCCGCCATTGCATGGCGACCCCAGCCTCCCCGTTTCTCCAAGTCGCCGCCGGCGGCATGGCTGTGCGTCCGTGGCACGCGCCGCGTGCGCTGGACGCCCTCCCCTCCCATCATCAACACTGCCGGCATGACTCCACCGGATCTGTTGAACCTGGCGGCGGGTGCCGCGACGCTCGGGCTGGCTGCGTTGAGTGCGGGCATGGGATGCGGGCTGCAGACGCGTGCGGCCCGGTATATCACCGCGTTCTTCGCCTGCTTTGCGTTGGCCAATCTGTTCGGCACCTTCCTGCTGGGCGGCGATGCGTGGCTGACGGCGGCAGCGGTGCGCTGGCTGCGCGTGATTGAAGTGCCGCTGGTCTACCTGCTGGGACCGTTGCTGTATGGCTATGCGCGTGCAGTGACCCGCCCTGGCCATACGCCCACGCGCGCGCGCCTGCGCTGGCACCTGCTGCCGGCGGGGATGGCCTTCGTCGTCTCGCTGGCCAACGCAGTGGCACCGTTCGATACCGCCGCGGCAGGTGAAACGGTCTTCCTGCTCAGCTTCCATGCGTGGCTGCTGCAGGGCACCCCGTATCTGCTGGCCGCGCTATGGCATGCCTTTCACCCGCACCTGCCGCAGGAACACGACGCGGCGCGCCAGCTCGGCTGGCTGCGCGGCCTGCTGGCGGTGATCGTGGCGTGCTGGATCTCCAGCACGCTCGGACGCTGGGCACCGGCGGCCGATATCCCCGGTTGGCCGTGGCTCGGCGTGGCGCTGAACTGGCTGACCACCGCCGGCATGTACGTGCTGGCCCTGTCCGGTCTGCGCCAGCGCATCCTGATGGCACGGCCGCCGGCCGCCAGGAACACGGACGCGCGCGACGCAACCGCCACCGGCACCGCGATGGACCCGCGCTACCAGCGCTCCGGGCTGGATGCATCCCATTGCGCGCGGATCGCCGCCGAACTCACCCGTCTGGTGCAGGCCGAGCGGTTGTATGCCGACCCCGACTTCGACCTGCTGCGCCTGAGCCAGCGCAGCGGTTGGCCACCGAACCATGTGTCGCAGGCATTGAATCAGGGCCTGGGGCAGAACTTCTTCGAGTTCGTGAACACCTTCCGCATCGCCAGTGCGACGGCCAGCCTGGCCGATGGCGGCGATGGTCGCAGCGTGTTGGAGATCGCCCTGGCCTCCGGCTTCGGCAGCAAATCGACCTTCAACGCAGTGTTCAAGCGGGTGACCGGCCACACTCCGCGCGAGTACCGGCGCCTGCCCGCCACCGACAAGCAGGCCGGCAGCTGCCCCTGAAGGTGCGATCCGGCACGATCAGACGAATCGTGCCTTGACCTCTGCTGTCCTGCGCACCTACTCGGACAAGGTGGGGTGCGGGATGCGATGCATACGATGGCTATTTGTTGCGTTGATGGYGGCCGGCGCGGTCACGGCGCAGACGCAGGATGCCGAAGCGGTACTGGCGCGTGCCAAGGCCAGCAGCGGGGGCGCGAACTGGGACAGCGTGCAGACGCTGCAGATGGCGGGCACCCGATCGGCCGGCGGCCTGAGCGGTGCCTGGCAGCTCACCCAGGCGCTGGGCAGCGGCCGTTACGTCGAATCCTCGGCGTTGGGTGCGTTCCAACAGGCCCACGGCTTTGATGGCCAGCACGTGTGGCGGCGCGACCCGGGCGGCGAGATCGGGTTGCTCAATGGGGTGGTGCCGCTGCGTCAGGCACGTACCCAGGCGTGGCTGGCGGCGCGGACGTACTGGCATGTCGGCGGCCTGCCGGCAGGCCATGCCGCCGTGCGCGCGCAGACGCTGGAAGGCCGGCGCTACACCCTCATCGCAGCAACGCCTGACGGTGGCGATCCGCTCGAGCTGTGGTTCGATGCCGGCACCGGCCTGCTTGCCCGCGTCGTGGTTCCGGCCATCGGGGGGTCGACGGTATCGGTGCCGAGCGATTACCGGCAGGTAGACGGCCTGCAGTTGCCGCACCGGATCACCGTCGACGCGATCGACAGCCGCGGCCACAGCGATCCGCGCCTGCGCACTGTGCTGCAGGTGCAGCGTTACGCGATCAACGCACCGCTCGCCGAGGCAGCCTTCGCGCCACCGCCGATGCCGACCGATGCCTACGTGGACAACCCTGCCGGCATCACCCGGGTGCCCTTCGACCTGGTCAACAACCATATGTATGTCGATGCCGAAGTGGATGGAAAGCCGGCGCGCTTCCTGGTCGATACCGGCGCGGTGAACCTGCTCACGCCCGCCGCGGCCAAGCGCCTGGGCGTCGCCAGCGCGGGAAAGCTGAGCATCAGCGGTGCCGGCGACGCGGCCATCGACCTGAGCCTGGCACAAGGGCGCGCGCTGCGCGTCGGTGAGGCGCATCTGCCGCATCCGGTGTTCTACGTCGTTGAGCTGGGCGAGCAGCTGAATTCGATGGGCGTGGCCTACGACGGCTTCATCGGCTATGAGACCTTCCGTCGTTTCGTCACCACCTTCGATTACGCCRCAGGCGTACTGACCTTCGCTGAGCCCGGTCGCTTCCCGCCGCCGGTCGATGCGGTCGTGCTTGCCTTCGAGCAGGACGACCGTGCGCCGGTCCTGTCCGGCGTGCTGGACGGGATCCCGTTGCGGCTGTGGATCGACTCGGGGTCACGCGGTTCGCTCAGCCTGAACAGCCCGTTCGTGCGCCGCCACGGCCTGCTTGAAAAGTACGGTGCCAGCGGCGAAGCCGTGGTCGGCTGGGGCATCGGTGGGCCGGCCCGCGCCCATCCGGCGCGGCTGGGCGTTCTGCACCTGGGCAGCATCGTGGTTGAGGGGCTGGCGGGGGACCTGTCGACGACCGGCAAGGGCGCGTTGGCCACGGCCGATTACGGCGCGATCCTCGGCGGCGCGGTGCTGCGGCGTTTTACGGTGGGTCTGGATTACGACCGCAAGCACATGTACCTGACCGCCAATGCCGAAAATGCGTCACCGGAGCCGTTCGACCGCAGCGGGCTGTGGCTGCAAGCCGATGGCGCGGTAGTGCGCGTAGGCGATGTTGCTGCGGGCACCGCCGCCGCGCGGGCGGGGCTGCGCGAGGACGATCGCATCGTGTCCCTGCGCGGTGCGCCGGTGGCCACCCGCGGCCTCGGCGACTGGCGGGTGATGCTGCGGGAACTGCCGGTAGGCGAACGCGTTGCGGTCGGCTATGTTCGCGATGGAAAGGCGGCGGTGGCAGAGATGGTGCTGGCCGATCGCATTGCGCCGCGCTGGCCTGCGGATTGAGGCGCCGGCCTTTCCCGAGGGCCTCCGGAGCAAGCGATTCGCTCCGGAGTGCCGCGCTCAATACGTCCCGTCAAACGCGAAAATCGGCTTGCGCTGCTTCCACAACCCGGCAGTGAAGTCCGGGAATTCCAACGTCTGGAAGCCGGTGGTGATGGACTGCTCCGACAATGGCGTAATCGCGCTCCAGGTGATGGCGTCGTAGATGTCGATCGGCATCGGCGCCCTGGCCTTGAGTGCTTCAACGAAGGCGTGGATGACGAACCAGTCCATGCCGCCGTGGCCGGCGCTGGCGGCGGTGGCGGCGTGCTGCTTCCACAGGGGATGCTCGTACTGGTCCTGGTAGGTCTTGAAGTCCTCCCACTTGTGCGGGGGGCTGCGGCCTTCGATGTGGATGGACTGGTTGACGTCCATCCACAGGCCCTTGGTGCCCTGCACGCGGAAACCCATCGAGTAGGGACGCGGCAGCGAGGTGTCGTGCTGCAGCAGGATCGTCTCGCCGTTCTCGCAGGCCAGCGTGGTGGTGACGATGTCGCCCAGCTTGAAAGCAACCTTGGTGCTGGGGTGGGTGGTGCCGCCACTCTTGGCCACGGTGTAATCGTGCAGCCCACGCGCCTTGCTGGCAAACGCGTTGATGTGGGTGAAGCGGTTGCCACGGTTGATGCCGGTGTACATCGCGCACGGGCCGATGCCATGGCTGGGGTACAGCTCGCCGTTGCGCTTGACCGAGTGCTCGGTGCGCCAGCGCGCTTCGGACCAGCCCTTGGCCCCGAACTCCACGCCGCTGTCATAGGGCTGGTCGGGGTCGCCGGAGTTGAACTTCACCCCGCGCAGGTCGTGCTGGTAACCGGCCTGCAGGTGCACCAGTTCACCGAACAGGCCCTTGCGTACCATCTGCAGCGCGGCCATCACATCGCGGCGGTAGCAGACGTTTTCCAGCAGCATGTACGGGGTGCCGGTGCTCAGCTGGGTCTTGAGCACGTCCCAGTGGTCCTGCAAGGTGATGCCGGCGACCACTTCACAGCCGACCGCGATCTTGGCCTGCATCGCGGCAATGGCCATCGGCGCGTGGTAGTCCCACGGCGTGGCGATGATCACGGCATCGAGGCCGCGCTGTTCGAGCAGGCGCTTCCAGGCGTTGACGTCGCGGTCCTGGCCGTAGGTTTTCGGCGTCGGCTTGCCGGCCTTGGCCACTTTTTCCAGGGCGCGACCGAGCATGATCGGTTCGATGTCGCACAGCGCCACCACCTCGACATCGTCGCGGCGCACCAGTTCGGTCAGCAGCACCTGGCCACGCATACCGGTACCGATCAGGCCCAGTCTTACCTTGCGCCCGCGCGCCCAGGCCGGCGTCTGCGGCAGCAGGCTGGTGGCGGCGACGGCCGCGCTGGCGGCGATGAATTCCCTACGTTTCATGGACAGTACCTCGTTTGAAGATCGCGCCGGCGTGCACCGGCGCGATGAAGCATCAGAACTTGTAGCCGACGGTCAGACTGTAACCACGACCGTAGATGGTGGCGTAATCGCTGGAGTCGCCGAGGAAGCTGTTCGGATCGTAGAACGGCAGGCGGTCGAACAGGTTCTTGATGGTGAAGCCGACATTCCAGTGCTCATCCGGGCGCCAGCCCACGCTGAGGTTTGCCGTCCACCACGACGGGGCACCATCGCACTTGCTCTGCTCCAGCGGCAGGTAGCCGGCGGTGCAGGTCTGCGGGTTGTTGTCTTCCTCATCGATCTGCTGCAGCGCCCACTTGGTGCCGCCCACGTAGTTGATGAACATGCTGGTGGTGAACTGCTTGTAGGTCCAGTCGGCGTTGAGCGTGGCACGCAGGCGCGGGTTGTTGTAATAGCCGACCAGGTCGCCGTAGTACCAGCCGCTTTCCGCGTCGGTGTAGGAGCGGTTGCGGTTGGCGATGGTGGCGGCCAGGCCGATGTTGAGGTTGCCCCAGTCGCCCAGGGTGAAGCGGCTGCGCGCGTCGATGTCGAAGCCGTCGATGAGCGTCTTGCCGCGGTTCTTGTACTGGCCCACCACGCTGGCCACGTTGCCCACGCTGTAGCCGGGCAGCGTGCCGGGGCAGCTGACGCCGCTGGCCGGGTCGGCGCACATCGCCGCCAGCGCGGCCTGGTTGGCACGGTCGCTGTCGGTGATCGGCGAGCGCGTTGAGGCGATGATGTCTTCGTCGCGGGTGAAGTCCGGGGCGACGATTTCGTTGCTGCGGTAGATGAACCAGTAGTCGGCCGACACCGACAGCCACTGGGTGGGCTCGTAGACGAAGCCGAGCGTGGTGATCTTGGCCTTCTCCGGCTTCAGGTCCGGGTTGGGCTGGGTCATGCGCGCCACGGTGCGGCTGCAGTCGCTGTTGAGCAGGGTCTTGCCCAGGTCCACATCACCGCCGCGGCCGGATTTCAGCAGCAGGTTGGCAATGGCGTTGGTCTCGTTGCAGCGTACTTCGTCGCGGTAGCCGCCCAGCTGCGCAAACACCCCGCCGTTGCCGGACTCGGCCAGGCTGGGTGCACGGAAGCCCGTGGAGTACGTGCCGCGCAGCATCAGCTGGTCGAACATCTGGTACTTCAGGCCGATCTTCGGGGCCAGGTTGGCGCTGAAGTCGGGGTACTTGTCCACGCGCAGCGCAGCGTCCAGTTCCAGCTTCTCGGTGAGCGGGGCCACGGTTTCGGCAAACAGCGCATAGGTGTTGCGCTTGCCGTCGAACCACGAGCCGCCCTGCTGGGTGATCAGGCCGTTGGCCGCATCCGGGTTGCCGGGGGTGTAGAAGGTTTCGCGGCTGGCGTTGAAGCCGAAGGCCGCACGTACCTCACCGGCGGGCAGGCTGAACAGCGGGCCTTCGATCTTGCCGTCCAGGGTGTGCAGGCGCGTCCACGACTGGATGTCGAAAGTGGGGAACGCCTCGCGGATCAGCGCGGCGTTGGCTTCGCTGAGCTCGCCGAACGTGTAGGCCGGATGGTCGGAGATGATCACCCGCCCGGTGCCCGGGTCGATGCTGTACGGGCCGAAGGCCTTCTCGAAACCGGCCAGGTTGACGTTGGTGGTCTGGTAGGTGACCGAGTGGCTGCCGGCGGTGGCGAACGCGGTTTCCCAGTTCCAGTCACCCACGTCGCCACGCAGGCCGGCCACCACGCGGTAGCTCTGGTCGGTGTTGCGCTGGCCGAAGTGGTTGGCGCCCACGTCCTGCAGCAGGTACTGCAGGCCGACCACGCCGCCCATCAGGGCTTTCAGTTCGGGCGACGCGTGGTTGTATTCGTTGTTCGGACCCAGGTACGGGTACAGGAACTGGTTGACCGTGGTGCCGGTGTTGCGCGAGAACCAGCTGGTGGGGTTGCCGGTGGTAGTGCCGTAGGCGCGCGGGGTGCCGCCGTTGGCGGTCAGGTCGATGTCGGTATAGGTCGCCTCGGCGAAGGCTTCGGTGCTGTCGCCAATGAGGAAATGCGCGTTGACGTAGGCGGTGTTGCGCTCGGATTTGGCGCCGGCATCGATCTCGTTGTTCATCCACGTCTCCCAGATACAGCGCGGGCCGGCCGCTTCGCTGGTGAGCACGTTGTTGCAGCCTGGCGCGGCTTCCTGCACGCGGCGACCGGTGACCGGGTCGAAGGCGAAGTAGCTGCCGGGGTTGAACTCGCCCGGCTTGCTGCCGGTGCCCAGGCGCAGGTTGGGCAGGTAGTTGGGGTTGTTGACGTAGTACTGGCTGGGGCGCTTGTCGTAGAAATCGCTCAGCGGAATCGCATCACGGCGGTACAGGTTGACCGAGGCGTAGACGTTGTAACGGTCAGCGTCGAGGTCGCCGAAGCCGGCGGTGATGCTGCCCTGGTGTTCGCCGTAGGAGCTGATGCGCGAGGATTTATCGGTGGTGAGGTTGATCTCGGCGCCCTGGTAGGAGCGCTTGGTGATCACGTTGATCACGCCGGCCACCGCATCGGTGCCGTACACCGCCGAGGCGCCGTCGGTGAGCACTTCCATGCGTTCGATGGCCGCGGCCGGGATCGCATCGATGTTGACGAACTGGGTCTGGAAGCCGGCCGGCGCGCCGTAGTACGACAGGCGACGGCCGTTCAGCAGCACCAGCGTGCCCTGCGCGCCGAGGCCACGCAGGTTGGCCTGCGAGGCACCATCGGAGCCGGTGAACAGCGAGCGCGAATCCTGCTGGCCCGGACGCGCTGCGGGCAGGTTGTCGAGCACTTGCAGCAGGGTGCGTGCGCCCATGTTCTCGATGTCCTGCTTGCTGATCACCTGCACCGGCGAGGCGGTTTCCACGTCGGTGCGGCGGATGTTGGAGCCGGTCACTTCGATGCGCGACAGCTCGGTGGCCTTGGGATCGGGGGTGGCGTCCTGCGCGTTGGCACTGCCGACCACGGCAACGGCCAGGCCGAGTGCGATGGACAAGGGGGTAGCGGTGATGCGGCGATGGCGATGGCGTTCGGTCAACATCTTTGTCTCCTTGTTCGATCCGCAGCGTGGGGCTGGCGGTGGATGGGTGTTTTCGGGCAAACGTCCCCCGTTCCGCGGCCGGCGGGCCGCAGTCGGGAAAACGCAGAGAGCTGTTTTTGAAGCGGGCGGTTGAGCGGTTACGGCGACACGATGCTGGCGGTATCGCCCTCCTGTCCGATCAGGGCGGCATTGGCCCAGTTGCCACAGACCTGCGCAGGCGTCTGGCCCTGCGCGCCCAGCGTACGCAGGCTCAGGCGCTGCAGGCCGCGCACGTCCARTTCCGGTTTGACCACGCCCGGTGCCTTGACCAGGCCGCTGTCGTACAGCAGCCGGCCATCGCCCCAGACCTGGAACTGCATGCCACCGGCGGCGCGGCATTGGTCATCGATGCCGAGGTCGGCGCGCAGCAGGCGCCAGCTGCCGCCCAGCTGCAGGTCGATGCGGCTGCTGGCATTCACGCCCAGGCCGCGACGGAAGTGCAGGCCGTTCATGCGCATGTCCGCCGTGCCGCCGAAGGCGTGGTCGGTGGCGACGCTGGCCTGCAACGCGGCCGGCAGTGGCAATGCGGACAGGTACAGCTGCTGCGCCGGCTTTTCAGGCTGCTGGTGTTCCAGCACATGGAAGGTCGACAGCACGATCGGACCCACATCGCGCGGTTGCAGCGCATCCACCGCGCGGGCCACGCTGCCCTGCGCGGCGGTCACCATCGGATCGGACGCACTGGCGCCGTCGCCTTCCGGGTTCTGCGTGCTCAACACGCGGAAGCGCAGCAGGCGGCCGGCGTGGGCGGGGAAGTCGATCTGTTGCTTGCCCTGCTGCAGGATCAGGCGACCGCGCTTGACCGGTTCGCCCCACTCGCCGTTGCTGTCGGCCAGGTAGATCTCGTAGTCGCGGATCTGCCCGTTCTTCCAGTGCTGGTCGTTGCGCGGGGCCAGTTCGATGCCATCGATCAGCTTGCGCTCGCCGAAGCCGACCACCCATTCGTGCGCGCCGGTCTTGACCGCCTGGTTGCGCACCGTGCGGAACCACGTGGCCGGATCGTCGTCGAAGGCCTTTTCCAGTTCGTAGCCCTGTTCTTCGGCCGGGCGGTTGACCACCAGCAGGCTGTCCGACGGCAGTGCACGGCCAAGTTCGGGCGCAGCCGGGTAGGCGTCATCGGCCACGGCGGCGGCGACCGGTAGCGCCAGTTGTAGGCGCAGCGGCTGGCGGATGTCGCTGGGGGCGGTACGCACGTGCACGGTGCCGCGACGCTCGCTGGCATCGAAGTACCAGCCTTCGCTGGCCGCCTGCCATGCCGCCTTGTCGGCCAGCATCGGCAACGTGCGCTCGCCCAGCGTTACCGCACTCGGACGCTGGCGGCTGAGCACCCGCAGGCCATAGCGGCGCTGCGCCCGCTGGCCGGCGTACTGGCCCTGCACGGCATCGATGCGCACCTGCACCGGGCCACTGCCTTGCGCCGGTGCCTGCACGTGGATCTGCTGGGTGCTGGATTCGCCCTTCTCGTAGCGGCGGGTGGCGCCGTCGTCTTCGTACAGGGTGTAGCTGGCCTCGCCCTGCGGATACAGGTCGAAGGTCACTTCATCGAGGGGCTTTTCACCGTCGTAGAGCATGTCCGGGTACATCGGGATGATCGCCCCGGCGCGCACGAACACCGGGATCGTGGCCAGGTCGACCGGGCGGTCCAGCGAACGTCCGTCGGCACCGGCCTGCAGTTGGCGCCCGTCCCAGTAGTCGATCCAGCGGCCCGGCGGCAGGTGGATGTCGCGGCGCCAGCCACGGCTGGCGGCCTGGCTGCGGTACACCGGGGCGATCAGCAGTTCGCGGCCGAGCAGGAACTGATACTTGTGCGCTTCGGTATACGCCTGCGGGTCCTGCGGGTAGTCCCACATCAGCGCGCGCAGCGGCGGTGCGCCGCTGGTGGCCGCATCGTGCGCCAGCCCGTACATGTACGGGGTCATGCGCATCTTCAGCTTGAGGTAGTCGCGGTTGACGCTGCGGTACGGCTCGTCGAACCACCACGGGTGCTTGCGCGCATTGGCCGACCAGCCGGACATGCCCATCAGCACGGGGGTGAAGCTCTTCCACTGCAGGTCGCGGGTGAAGGTTTCGGCGCTGCCGCCGAAGATCGCATCCACATCGCCACTGGCATAGGCCATGCCGGACAGGCCCGAGCCGATCAGGGTCGGGATGTGCCAGCGGATGTAATCCCAGCTGCTGCTCTGGTCGCCGGTCCAGGCCACCGCGTAGCGCTGGATGCCACCCCAGCCCATCACCGTCCACAGGAACGGACGCGAGTCGGAGTTGTTGAGAATGCCGTTGAACGCGGACTGGTTGGCGTCCATCGCGAACTGGTAGCCCTTGCCGGTCCAGGCCACGTCCAGCTTCTGCACGCGGCTGCCGGCGGTGCCCACTTCCCAGGCGATCTTGTCCACGCCGTTCTCGGTCCACAGGCCGGTCTTGAAGCCGTATTTCGCCAAGCCCTGCACCGTTTCCGGGAGTTTTTTATAACCGCAGCCGTACCCGTCGTTGGGCAGGATCCAGCCGCCGGGCATGTCGTGCGCGCGGTACTGCTTGGCCACGCTGTCGACCACGTCCGGGGTGGTGCCGGTGGGGCCATCGCTCCAGCCGTCGGGCACGCTGCCGGGCTTCTTGATGTTGTCGGCGTCGTTGTAGCAGTCCGCATCGCCGTAGGAGAACGCCCAACGCGGCAGCAGGCCGGCGCGGCCGGTCAGCGTGGTGTAGCGGTCCAGCAGCGTGTGCAGGCTGGGCCCGACGAAGTAGTACGCATCGAAGCGGTCTTCGCGATGCAGCAGCGTGGCCTGGTCGGCCTGGCRCAGGTCGTAGCTGCCATCGCTCCAGGTGTTGCGCAGCATGCCCCAGCCGCGCGAGCTGAGCAGCATCGGTGCCGGGTTGGGGCGGTCGCCCTCTTCCCAGCCACCGGAGTAGGACACCTCCAGCTCGCGGCCCTTGAACTCAAAGCGGCCGTTCTGCTGGCCACCGCCGTAGAAGTGTTCGCCGGCCTCGCTGGACAGCACCTGCACGCTCTGCTCCTTGTCCAGGTCCAGCGGCTGCAGTTCGCGCCACAGCGCGATGTCGGTGCCCTGCTCGCGGCGGTCCAGCGCCAGCCGCAGCGGCGTGCGCTGGATGTGCAGCACCAGCGCATCGGTGCGGATGCGCACTTCGTTGCCGTCTTCTTCCAGCTGGAAGGCGACCTTGGCCGCCGGCTGCGGCAGCACGATCGGGGCGGCCTTGTCGCCGGCCGGCCGCAGTGTGCCGTTGCGCCCGGCCTGGATGCGCAGCACGTCCGCGCCGAGCAGGTCCACGCGCAGCGCCACGCCGTTGTCGGTGCTCAGCGTCCAGCCAGGGCTGCCGTCCTTGCCGGGGGCGGCAGTGATGGCGCGCAGGTTGCCCAGCGGTTCGGCCATCACCGGTGCGGCCACCGCCAGCGCGGCCAGCAGTGCGATCGTCAAACCCGTGCGTCGTACCCGGAATTCCACCTTGCCCCCAAGCCCGCGATGAGCGGATATCTGCAACCAGTGCGGCCGACTCTAGGGCAGGGTCTCGAAAGATGTCAATAAATTGCAAAGAAAAAAGAAGGATATTTTAGGATAAACGAAAGTTGTTGCGGGGCACCACTTTCTATATGGCGGCTGAATGCGGACTTCGTGTCGCGTGTAACCATGTCGCAGCGCGGCATCTGTGCCATTGGCGCCGTATTGTTCGCGGGAAAATGTGATCGACCCAGCTTTTCTTTATCTTTCGATATTTGACATTTCGAAAGAAAACACAGAAGGTGCGGTCGCCCAACAGGAATTGCGAATGGACGCTTCTCTGCTCACTGATTTGCCCGCGTGGCAGCGCCTCGGCGGCGCCTATACCGCCGAAGAAATCGCCCAGCAGCCGCGCATGTGGACGGCGCTGGCCGACAGCCTGGACAGCGCGCAGGCGAAGATCGATACCTTCCTCGGCCAGGCCCTGCGCCAGCCGGGCCAACTGGTCATCTTCACCGGCGCCGGCAGCTCGGGCTTCATCGCCGAGATGGTGGCCGACCAGATCAACGCGCAGTGGCCGGCCGAAGTGCGCGCCCTGCACACCACCAGCCTGCTGACCCACCCGGCGCTGTACCTGCGCCGCGACCGCCCGACCCTGCTGGTGTCCTTCGGCCGCAGCGGCTCCAGCCCGGAAAGCGTTGCCGTGGTGGAGCTGGTGCGTGCGATGGTGGATGAGGCGCGCTTCCTGGATATCACCTGCAACCCCGACGGCGAACTGGCCCGGCGTGGCCAGGGCCGCAGCGACACGCTGTCGCTGCTGATGCCGGCGGCCAGCTGCGACCGTGCGTTCGCCATGACCAGCAGCCTGAGCTGCATGCTGCTCGCCGCGCTGAGTGTGTTCGACACCGCGCCGTGGCCGCAGCGCCTGCAGCGTCTGCGCACGCTTGCCACGCACGGTGAGCAGGCGCTGGGCGCCTGGGATACCGGCGTGGGTACACTGGCGCAAGCGGCGTATTCGCGGGTGATCTACCTGGGCAGCGGCCCGCTGGAAGCGCTGGCACGCGAGGCAGCGCTGAAGGTCCTCGAACTCACCGGCGGCCGCGTCCTGGCGCTGGCCAACACGCCGCTCGGCTTCCGTCATGGTCCCAAGTCCACGCTCGATGGCGACACCCTGGTGGTGATGCTGCGCAGCGCGCAGCCGCTGTCGCGCCGCTACGAGCAGGACCTGCTGGACGAACTGCGCCGCGACCGCATCGCCGCCAAGGTGATCTCGGTGGGCCCCGACGGCGCCGACCGCGTCGAGGGCGACTTCGTCCTGGATGCGCCCGCGCTGGCCGACCCGTGGCTGGCGCCGCTGTGGCTGCTGGTGCCGCAGTGCTATGCCCTGCAGCGCTCGGCCGCGCTCGGCATCACGCCGGACAATCCCTTCCCCGACGGCACCGTCAACCGGGTCGTCCAGGGCGTGACCATCCATCCCCATGGCTGAGCAGGCAACGCCCATGCAGTGTTGGTACGGCCTCGATGTGGGTGGCACCAAGATCGAACTGGTCGCCTACGACGGCGACCTGCGCGAGCTGCATCGGCAGCGGGTGGGCACGCCGACCCAGGACTACGACGCGTTCCTGCAGGCCATCGCCGGTCTGGTGCACGGCGCGGACGCGGCATTGGGCGGTGCAGGCATTGCCATCGGCATCGGCCTGCCCGGCGTGCGCGACCGCGTCAGCGGCCGCCAACTGAGCGCCAACGTACCGGTGCTGACCGGGCGCCTGGTCGGTGATGACCTGCAGGCGTTGCTGCAACGCCCGCTGCAGTTCGGCAACGACCTGCAGTGCTTCGCGTTGAGCGAGGCACACGGCGGCGCGGGTGCGGGCTACGCGAGCATGTTCGGCGCGATCCTCGGCACCGGTGCCGGTGGCGGCTTCTGCGTGGGTGGGCGCCTGGTCGCCGGTGCCAACGGCATTGCCGGCGAGTGGGGGCACTGGAGCATTCCGGCCACCCTCCTGCAGCGCCATGCCTTGCCGGTGCTGGCCTGCGCCTGCGGCTTGCGCGGCTGCCTGGAGCGGTATGTCTCCGGCAATGGGCTGACGTTGATTTACGAAGGCCGCGGCGGCGAGGCGATGGACGCCACGACCGTGGTGGCCCTGGCCGCCGCCGGCGATCCCATCGCGGCGCAGGCGCTGGCGGTCCACCGCGATCTGCTCGGTTACAGCTTCGCCAACCTCATCCTGGCCGTCGATCCACACGTGATCGTGCTCGGCGGCGGGCTGTCCAAGCTGGAGCAGCTCTACCGCGACCTGCCAGCGGCGATCGCTCCGTACCTGTTCCAGGGGGTGCGCGTGCCCCCGATCCTGCCGCCGGCCTTCGGCGATGCCGGTGGCGCACGCGGCGCCGCCCTGCTCGCGCGGCAGCACCACCGGGCCCACTGATCTTCCGTTGTTACTGGAGTTGCCATGTCTGCCATCCAATCGCTGATCGCCGCCCATCGCCAAGGCCACCCCGTCGGGCTGTACAGCGTGTGCTGCAGCAACGCACAGGTGCTGCTGGCGGCGATGCAGGTGGCCCGGCGCTACGACACCCTGCTGCTGATCGAGGCGACCTCCAACCAGGTCGACCAGTTCGGCGGCTATACCGGCATGACCCCGCCGCAGTACCGCGACTACGTGCTGCAGCTGGCACGCGACGCCGGCTTCCCGGCCGAGCGATTGGTGCTGGGCGGCGATCACCTCGGCCCCAACGCCTGGCAGAAGGGTCCGGCCGAGGCGGCCATGGCCAATGCGCGCGTGCTGATCGCCGCCTACGTGGCCGCCGGCTTCCACAAGATCCACCTGGACTGCAGCATGTCCTGCGCCGATGACCCGGTGCCGCTGCCGGACGCGACCGTCGCGGCGCGCTCGGCCGAGCTGGCGCGCATCGCCGAGCGGACCGCTGCCGAGCACGGCCTGCCGCCGCCGGTGTATGTGATCGGGACCGAGGTGCCGATCCCCGGTGGCGAGGCCTCACTGGCCGGTGGCCTGCAGGTCACCACGCCCGCCGCCGCGGCGACCACGCTGGCGATCCACCGCGAGGCGTTCGCCGCGCCGGACCTGCTGCCAGCGTGGGAGCGGGTGATCGCGATGGTGGTGCAGCCGGGTGTGGATTTCGACCACAGCAGCGTGCACTACTACGACCCGGCCGCCGCGGCCGAACTGTCGGCGTTTGTCGAGCAGCAGCCGCGCATCGTGTTCGAGGCACACTCCACCGATTACCAGACCGAAGCTGGCCTGCATGCGCTGGTGCGCGATCACTTCGCCATCCTCAAGGTGGGCCCGGCGGCGACCTATGCCTTCCGCGAGGCGGTGTTCGCACTGGCGATGATCGAGCGCGAACTGCTGCCCGCCGCGCAGTGCTCGAACCTGATCGAGGTGCTGGACCGCTGCATGGTCGACATGCCAGGCAGCTGGCGCAGCTATTACCAGGGCGATGAAGACCAACTGCGCCTGCTGCGCGCGTACGCACTCAGTGACCGCAGCCGCTATTACTGGGGTGAAGCGCCGGTGCAGGCAGCACTGGACACCCTGCTGGCCAACCTGACCGAACACGCGCCGCCGCAGATCCTGCTCAGTCAGTTCCTGCCCACCCAGCAGCTGGCCATCGAACGCGGCGAGCTGCAGGCCGAGCCCCGCGCGCTGATCCAGCACAAGGTGGCCGAGCGCCTTGCCGAGTACGCCCGCGCCTGCAATCGCAACCGGGCAGCTGCCGATAACGAAACTTCCCGGGCCACGGAGCTTTCGGAACGGTAAGCTTTGGCTTTCCTTCTGAACGGAATCGTCCCCATGCGCAACACACGGCAGCGCCGCCAACAGATCCTGCAGTTGCTGGTCGACCACGGCAACGTGCAGGTCAGCGATCTCGTCGAGCGCTTTGGCGTGTCGGCGGTGACCATCCGCGCCGACCTGACCCACATCGAGTCGCAGGGCATGGCCACCCGCACCCACGGCGGCGCCACGCTGGTGCGCACGCCGCTGCCGGAGCAGGACATCCACGAGAAGGACACGCTGAACCTGCCGGTCAAGGACAGCATCGGCGCGCACGCGGCTGGGCTGGTCAAGGCAGGCGACAACATCATCATCGACTCCGGCTCCACCACGATGACCCTGGCCCGCCACCTGCGCGCGCACCGCGACGTGACGGTGATGACCAACGGCCTGAACATCGCCTGGGAGCTGGCCAACGCACCGGGGGTTGAGCTGCTGCTCACCGGTGGACTGCTGCGCAAGCAGTCGCTGTCGCTGCAGGGCAGCCAGGCCGAGGCCAGCCTCAACACCTACAGCTTCGACACCCTGTTCCTGGGCGTGGATGGCCTGGACCTGCAGTTCGGTCTCACCACCCACCACGAGGCCGAAGCCAGCCTCAACCACCGCATGGTCGAGCGCGCGCGCCGCATCGTGGTGCTGACCGATGCCTCCAAGTTCGGCCGGGTCAGCCTGCACCGTATCGCACAGCTGGACCAGGTCCATACCGTCATCACCGACGCCAGCATCGACGCCGAGTACCTGGAAGGACTGCAGCGGCTGGGCATCGAAGTGATCATCGCCGAGTCCCCGCCTTGACCCAGACCCGCTCCCTGCATGGCCGCCTGCTCACCGCTACCGGTTGGATGCGCGGCGACATCCATTTCGACCAGCGCATCACCGCCATCGACACCGCGCACGAAGACCGGCGCGATGACCACGAGGTACCGCTGATCCTGCCCGGCTTCATCGACCTGCACGTGCATGGCGCGGCCGGCGTGGACATCATGCAGGGTGGCGAGGCGGGGCGCACCGTCGCCCGAACGCATGCGCGCCACGGCACCACCGCACTGCTGGGCACCACCATGACCGCGCACGAGGATGACATCGTGCAGGCGCTGGCGGGCCTGGCCGCGGTGATCGCAACGCGCGCGCCCGGGACGGCGCGCATGCTGGGCGTGCATCTGGAAGGCCCCTTCATCAGCGCCCAGCGCCTGGGCGCGCAGCCCCCGCTGGTGGTGGAAGCCACGCTGGACGACGTGCGCCGCCTGCATGCCATCGCCCCGATCAAGGTACTGACGCTCGCCCCGGAGATCGGCCAGCACCTGGCGCTGATTCCCGCGCTGAGCGCCCTGGGCATCCGCGTGCAGCTCGGCCACAGCGCCGGCAGCTACGCCGACGGCGTGGCCGCACTGCAGGCCGGCGCGTCGGGCTTCACCCATCTGTTCAACGGCATGACCGGCGTGGACCACTACCACCCGGGCATCGCCACCGCCGCGCTCGCCCATGCCGAGTACGCCGAGCTGATTCCCGATCTGCAGCACGTGCACCCCGGCGCCATCCGCACCGCGCTGCGCGCGATCCCAAAGCTCTACTGCGTCACCGATGCCACCGCCGCCACCGGCATGCCCGATGGCGAGTACGCGCTGGGCGTGCRGCGCGTGCACAAGTGCCTGGGCTGCGTGCGCCTGTCGACCGGCTCGCTGGCCGGCAGCGCGCTGACCATGGACCAGGCACTGCGCAACCTGGTGTCGTTGGGGTTGGATATCGCCGATGCCAGCAACCGGCTGTCGCGCTACCCCGCCGATTACCTGGGCATCGCCGATCGCGGTCGCCTCGCGCTCGGCGCCTGGGCCGACCTGGTCGTGCTCGACCGCGACCTGCAGGTGCGCGGGGTGGTGGTGGAAGGCGACGACATCGCACTCGATTAAGCGTTGAATCCCGCGCCGATGCGGCGCATGCAGTTGCAGACAGGACCGGCTCGATGAATCAGGTTTCCGCCGCTACGCCCATGCATGCCCACGCCGACGCGCCGCGCTGGCCGGTACGCTATCTGTTGTTCATCGGCGGCATGGGCGGCCTGCTCTACGGCATCGACATCGGCATCATCGCCGGCGCCCTGCCCTACCTGGAAGCGACCGCGACCGCGAGCTGGCACCTCACCAGCCAGCAGCTGGGCTTCGTGGTCGCTGCGGTGCTGCTGGGCAGCGTGCTGTCCTCGTTGTTCGCCGGCATGGTCGCCGACCTGATCGGCCGCCGTGGGGCGATGCTGGTGGCCGGCGTGCTGTTCACCGCCAGCATTCCGGTCATGGCACTGTCCGATGGCTACGCCGCGCTGTTGATGGGGCGCCTGCTGCAGGGTGTAAGCGGCGGCCTGATCGGTGTGGTGGTGCCGCTGTACCTGGCCGAAGTGCTCAGCCCCGAGCGGCGTGGCCGCGGCGCGGCGATGTTCCAGCTGCTGCTGACCATCGGGCTGGTACTGGCCGCCTTGATCGGTCTGTACCACGCGCATACCGTGGACGCGGCGACCGACGCGGTGCGCCAGCTGCCCGCCGCCGAGCAGCAACGGCTGCTGTTCGTGGTCAAGGACCACGCCTGGCGCACGATCTTCTGGAGTTGCCTGCTGCCCGGCCTGGTGTTCACCGCCGGCGTGCTGCTCATCAGCGAATCACCGCGCTGGCTGGTCCGCCGTGGGCGCATCGACAAGGCACGCGTTGCCCTGCAGCGCACGGTCGCCRCTGCCGAGGTGGAGCCGACCCTGCAGCGCATGCAGGCTCCGGACGACGTGCAGGCCGGCCGCAACGGCACGCGCGATCCGCTGCTGAGCCGGCGCTATGTGTGGCCGTTCGTGCTGGCCTGCCTGGTGCTGGCCTTCACCCAGGCCACCGGCATCAACTCGGTGCTGGCCTACGCGGTCAACATTCTCAACCAGGCCGGCCTGCCCGGCTCGGTGGCCAATGGCGCGGACGTGGCGATCAAGCTGCTCAACGCGATCATGACGGTGGTGGCGCTGGTGCTGGTGGACCGCAAGGGCCGCAAGTTCCTGCTGATGTTGGGCAGCGGCGGCATCACCGTGGCGCTGCTGGCGGCCGCGCTGTTGTTCGTGAAGAGCGAGCACGGCCGCGTGGACGTGCATGCGCAGCTGCAGCAGCAGGTGGCCGGCAGCAGCTTGTCGTTGCCGCTGGACGCCGCGCAGTGGCAGCGGCTGGATGGCCATGCCGGCATGGGGCCGCAGCAGTTGACGGTGTCCTATGCGTACGGCGGTTTCAGCAACGTGCGTTCGTTGCGCAGCGACAATCCCATCGATGCCGCGCTGGAGATCCGCCGTGAGGATGCGGTCTCGGCTGACAGCGTGATCGGCGCGTTCTTCCGCACGCTGCACCTCAACCCGTTCCCGGACCCGGCCCATGCCGCGCAGGCGCCGCTGGTGATCGAGCGCGCCATGATCGGCCCGGTCCCCTCGCCCACCCACGGCTGGCTGGTGGCCGGCTGCATCCTGCTGTTCGTGGCCTTCTTCGCCGTCGGTCCCGGCGTGTGCGTGTGGCTGGCGCTGTCCGAACTGATGCCCACCCGGATCCGCTCCAACGGGATGAGCATCGCGCTGCTGATCAACCAGTTCGTGTCCACCGTGATCGCGGCGATCTTCCTGCCCACGGTCGGCCACCACGGCTATGCCAGCATGTTCTTCTTCTGGGCCGGCTGCACGTTGCTGTACTTCCTGATCGCCGCCTTCTGGCTGCCGGAAACCAAGGGGAAGACGCTGGAGCAGATCGAGGCTACGTTCCGTTGATGAAACGCGCCGGTGGTCAAGCCACCGGCCCTCGCAGGCTGTGTTCGGCTAGTGCGCTTTGCCGGTGATCTCGGTGAATATCCGCTGCGCGTCGGTGGCATCTTCCAGCCCGGCGACCTGCATCGCCTTGCCGAAGGGCCCCCGGATGGTGGCGACCGTCAGCACCCGGTCGCCCACGGTAAAGGCCACACGGCGGCCGACCCGCGCCTCGGTGGCCGCCAGGATGCGTGGCGCGGCGGCCTCGGTCATCTGCAGGTTGAGTACCGGCTGGCCGGTGGAATCCATCCCCAGCGCCACCGACGCTACGTCGGCGGTGAGAACGAAAGGCGGCTCCAGCAGCGCAAGCGGGGTGCCGTCGCGATTCTTCAGGTGGGTGGAGCCGGCGGCGCGCTGTTCGTCCACTTCGCGCATCAAAATGCGGGCCTGGGGCAGCGGTGCAACACCGGCGACATCCGCAACAGGGGAGGTCATCTCCTTCCGCGGGCAACCGGTCAGGGCGACACATCCAGCCAGGATCAGTCCAGTCAGCACAACAGCGCGCATACATCCACCTCCACTCGGATCTGGGAGCAGTATCACCGCTCGGGCGACTCAACGCAGCCGGCGAAGCCGCCAGCCCACCACAATCTGCAGCACACCGTAGATAAGACTGCCCACACCGATCCACACCAGTGCCATCACACCGATCGCCCAGGCCAGCGCGGTGGCGGCCGCCAGCGGCCGGGCGATGGCGATCAGGCCGAACACCACGGCCACGATGCCGTACAGCAGCAGTACCCACCAGCTGCGGCCGATCAGGGACAACACAGGGGACAAGGGGGTGTTCATCGCCAGCGCCGTGCAGGGGTCAGTGGTCCATCCGGCGCCGGGCGATGAGAGGCTCGATCACCGCGTGTCCATCAGCCCGTCGCGGTAGCCGCCTCCGCCAGCAGCCGCTGCTCGGCCTCGGCACTGAAACGATAGCCGCCGTCCACCGGCACGATGGCACCGTCGGCCACCCGCGCGTTCCACCAGTCCTCGACGAACCCGGGCGCGAAGCCACCGGTCTTGAAGCCGAACGGCGCCGCGACGAGGTCGAAGGGCAGCATGAGTTCGTAGCACGGCGTTGCGTAGTCATTCTGCTCGGCCGGGAGTTTGAGGAACTGCGTGAACGACCTGGCCGTAGCCAACTGCGAATACAGCCAGAACATCCAGTCGTACATGCGGTGCGAGTCTGCGTCGGCGTGCAGGGCGAAGAAGCCCTTCTCTTCGGTGATCTTCCTAGCCAGCGCGCGCAGGTGGCGCTCGCCGTGCGGACGCACGGCCACCGATGCATCCAGCGCGCGGCGCACGATCGGTGACAAGGTGCCCCGATCCACCGTGACCAGATCGATCTCCAGCGTTTCGGCGGCGTCATCGAAGGCCTCCTCGTCCACCAGCCCGCGGATGAACGCGGCAAAGTCCGGGGCGACCACCGTGATCGCGTAGTCCGCCTCCTGGTCCACATGCACCACCTGCGGCTCGCCCTGCGGCCCGCAGTGGCGGTAATCCAGCATGATCACGTCGTGGCCGGCGCTGGGGCAGTCGGCGAAGACGATGCCGATGTCCGGGTAGCCCCACTGCTCCTGCATGAAACGCGAACCGAATTCGCCCCCCAGCGAGTAGGGCTTCTGCCGCCCCAGCGCGTACAGGCCGCAGACCTGGATGTGGTCTTCGGCCCAACTGGTGGCCTCATCCATCGGATGGCAGCTGCGCTGCAGCAGGCCGCCATTGTGGCGCCGCGCGAGGGCGACGTATGCGTCGGGGATGCGGTAGCCCAGTTCGGCCTGGAGTTCGGCGATCACTGCATCGCCGGGCGGCGGCTCCTGGTAGTTCTGCAGGGCGTACTCGCAGTCGTCCCAGAAATCATCAAAGTCGAACGTGGCGAACGGATCCATCGGGTGCGCTTTCCCTATGACAGCGGCCAAGTATAGAGCGGTCGCTTACGGCACCCGCGCGCACACCCACAGGGCGGCATCGGGCAGTCCGGCTCGCTCCACCGCGTGCGCCGCCGCGTCGAGCGTGGCGCCGGTGGTCATTACGTCATCGACAAGGGTCAGCCGTGACGGTGGCGGCGAGGTCACTGCAAACGCATCGCGCAGGTTGCGACGTCGCGCATCGGCATCCAGGTCAGATTGCGCGGCAGTGAGCCGATCCCGGTGCAGCCCGCACCACAGAGGCTGTCGCAGCGCGCGCGCCAACGGGCGTGTCAGCTCCAGGGCCTGGTCGTAGCCGCGCGAACGCAGGCGCCGCCAGTGCAGTGGCACCGGCGCCAGCGGACCGGTCGCGAACGCGGGCACTCGCTGCAGCATGAGCTGGGAAAGCAGCCGTCCCGCCGCCAGATCCTGATGGAACTTGAAGCGGATCAGCAACTGGTCAACGGGCGCGGCATACAGGAACACCGCAGCGGCGGCGGATTGGCGTGGTGGATCGTGCTGGCAGCTGCCGCAGCGCTCGGCAGGTTCGTCGGCTGGCAGTGGCAGCGCGCACAGCGGGCAGGCGTGCTCATTCCATGGCAATGCGGCATGGCAGGCCAGGCACAGGTCGCGCCCGTCGGCCCCGGCTTCGTCACAGACCAGGCAGCGCAGCGGCAGGGCCTGTCGGGACAGCCACGCCAGAGAATCGAACCAGTGAAGAGGCAAGGTGTCACCGCAGCGCGTGGAGTGCGACAAGGCTGCCGCCTCGGTCGGCGAATGTCTGTCAGTGCGTTCCCTTCGAGCGCGTCGGCGTTTCGCCTTGCAGGTGCCTTATCGGTCGGCGTCGATCACCGAGGCCATCAACTCCATCTCGGCACATTTGGCACCTTGTGCCTTGGCAACTGCCTGCCATTTGCGCACCGCGTGCCGCACCTGCCGTTCAATGACAGCCGCATCGGCCGGCGTCAGCTGGTAATACGCAGCCGTCGCCAGAACATGCGCGGTCGTTGGCGTGGGATCGGCATCGTCCAGCGCCAGCACGTGCGTGTCGCTGGCCGTATTCGGGTTCACATCGAACGCGGGGGAAAGCGACCAGCCCGTCCGGGTCCGCAGGAAGCCATGGTTACGCAGGTGGTCATCGCGGTTGCCGACCAGCACGTTGAACAGGGCCCTGCGGAAAAGCTGGTCAAGATCGTCTGCGATGCCCCGCTGCGTGCCGACGTTTTCGATCACCTGGGCCAGATCCAGGTAGCTGTGGCCTTCGCCGTGCGTCGCGTCGAGCAGGGTGAACGCCGACGCGTAGTGACGCCGCCCCTCAGGACTACGATCAAAGCGCTGGACGGCGAACGTGTGCCCGCGCGCGGAAAGCGACAGCAGGGCGGCCGGCGGCATCCGCACGCCGGCTTCCGTGGCGAGGCGGTAGGTGATGTATTCCCAGAGCCCGACGTCATGGCGATCTTCGTTGCCGGGAAACTTCGCCAACCACAGCGCACCGTCGGAATCTCGATACCCTGCCTTGGGGCGGGCCCCGCCCAGTGATGCGCCAGGTGCGACGAGCTGGATCAGCCAGCGCGTCTCCTCGTCGCGGGTGAGTCTGGCACCGGACTCCACCTTTCCCGCGATGCTTTCCAATCGGCGCAGGTCGGTGACCGGCGGTGCGGCCGGGCTGTCCGAAGTGATCCACGTCTGCGTGTCCGGATCACGCAGACGCAGCGCCCCCATGCGGGTGGTGTCATCCACTCCCATCAGGTAGTCCCACGACCGCAGGGATCTGCGAGGCACTCCATCGCGATTGGCGCGTACTGCCTCGCGCCGATCCATCAGCAGCCGCCCCCATCGATCGGGCGAGCAGTCCTGGAACGCGGCGGTCACCTCGCCGGCGCCTGTGCGGGCGAACTGGTGGCCTTCCACCAGCGGCAGGCCGGGATCGAGTGCGAAAGGAGCGATGCCCATGGCGCCACGCAGCCAGACATCGGCGTAGGTGAAGGCGACGGTGTCGCCGGTGCGACCGGCGTGCCGGCTGATCCATCCCACCTGCACCGGTGGGCAGAGTTCCGGTGCGTCGAACCAGACTTCCCGGTCGATCTGCTCCCGGCCGGCCATGTTCAGCGGCTACCGGGTGCGCGGGATCGACGCCGCGTCGGCGTTGCAGCCGGAGCATCCAGACGCGGCGCGCGATGGCCTGCAACCAACGTGTATCGGTCGCCGGTTGCGTCCTGCGATGGCCCGGTGTGATCGGTCGAATAGGTGGGGTGCGTTTCAGCACCCCTTGGCTCCCGGACCTGCAGCGTGGCGGGCGTCGTACCTTGCGGGCTCGATGCCCGGCCGGTTGCGGCGGGCACGCGGCGCGGTGGCGGTCGTTTCAGGCTGCTTGCAGCCAGCTGTGCACCCAGCGCGTCGTCCGCTGCAATGCGCTCGATGTCCCGCTCCAGGCCTAACGCGGAAAGCACGCGCAGGACGGTGGACAGGCTGGTGCCGGCATCGCCGGCTTCCAGCTTGCCTATGGTGGTGCGATCCACACCGACGCGCTCGGCGAGGTTTGCCTGGCTCATGCGACGCGCGAGCCGCGCGGTACGCAGGCGCTCGCCGAGCGCGGCGATGCGCTTGGCATCTCCTGGTCTTACCGGTGGCGTTCGCTTGGCCATGCGTAATTAAACCATCACTTTGGCGGCTGGTGTCATTTTTATCTTACATTTCATACGGCATCGGGTCGTAGCCAGACACCCATGATCCATAAATCCAACATTCGCGGGGTTTGTGTTGGATTTATTCAACATTGATCCGCTCGAGCAAACCGTTTCACTGTAAACCTATACTTGATCCTCAAGGTTGACAGCTTCGACTGCACTCACCAGACTGCCGCCCTTTCGCCTCTCTCCGTCAGGACACCCCATGGCTGCTGCCCTCCGCCACGACTGGCACCGCGACGAACTGCTGGCGCTGTTCGCACTGCCGTTCCCGGACCTGCTGCACCGCGCCGCCGGCATCCACCGCGAGCACTTCGATGCGGCGGAAGTGCAGGTTTCCACCCTGCTGTCGGTCAAGACCGGCGGCTGCCCGGAGGACTGCGCGTATTGCCCCCAGGCCCAGCGCTACAGCACCGGGGTGGCGGCGCAGAAGCTGATGGACACCGAGGCGGTGGTCGCCAAGGCACGCCAGGCCAAGGCCGCCGGTGCGTCGCGGTTCTGCATGGGCGCGGCCTGGCGCTCGCCCAAGGATCGCGATGTGCCCAAGGTGGCGGCGATGATCCGCGAGGTGAAGGCGCTGGGGCTGGAGACCTGCGCCACCCTGGGCATGCTCAGCGGCGACCAGGCCGTGGCCCTGCGCGAGGCCGGGCTGGATTACTACAACCACAACCTGGACACCGCGCCGGACTACTACGACGCGATCATCCACACCCGCCAGTACCAGGACCGCCTGGATACCCTGGCGCACGTGCGCGATGCCGGGCTGAAGACCTGCTGCGGCGGCATCGTCGGCATGGGTGAAACCCGTGAGCAGCGCGCGGGCCTGCTGCTGGCGCTGGCCACGCTGCCCGCGCATCCCGATTCGGTACCGATCAATCGGCTGGTGCAGGTCGCCGGCACGCCCCTGCACGGCATCGCCGAACTGGACCCGTTCGAGTTCGTGCGGATGATCGCGGTGGCGCGCATCGTCATGCCGCGCTCGATGGTGCGGCTGTCGGCCGGGCGCGAAGCGATGAGCGATGAGCTGCAGGCGCTGTGCTTCCTTGCCGGGGCCAACTCGATCTTCCATGGCGAAAAGCTGCTCACCACCGGCAACCCGGACACCGCGCGCGACCTGGCCCTGTTCGAACGGCTGGGCCTGCGCCCGATGGCGGTCCAGGTGGACGCGGCCGACCACGACCACCCGGGCACGGTCCACGCCGACATCACGGCCGAGGCAGGCCGCTGCAAGGGTGGCTGCGAGCAGGCCGCCTGAGGGCGGCGCCCGGCCGGCCCTGCCGGGGCAGCGCCGGGCCCGTCAACCGGGTACGCTAACCGCCCATCCATGCCAGCCGACGACCATGGCCCGCCCCGACCTGCACGACCGCATCCAGGCCCAGCGCAAGCTCCGCGACGCGCAGGGGCGCATCCGCGTGCGCCGCACGGTGACCCGTCGCGACGGTGTGCGGCTGGAGATCAATGGCCAATGGCTGACCGGCTTCTGCAGCAATGATTATCTGGGGCTGTCGCAACAGTTCGGCGTGGTCAGCGCGCTGCAGGACGCGGCCGCGCGCGAAGGTGCCGGCGCCACCGCCTCGCACCTGATCTGCGGCCACCATGCCCTGCATGAAGCGCTCGAACAGGAAATGGCCGACTGGCTCGGTTATCCGCGCGCGCTGCTGTTCGGCAGCGGCTTTGCCGCCAACCTGGCGGTGCAGCAGGCCCTGCTCAGCGAAGAAGACGATGTGTGCGTGCAGGACCGGCTCAACCACGCCAGCCTGCTGGATGCCGCGCGCCTGGCCGGTTGCCGTCTGCGCCGCTACCCGCACCTGGATACCGAAGGCGCGCTGCGCCAGTTGAAGCACGCGCCGGACGGCGCGGCGATGCTGGTCACCGATGGCGTCTTCAGCATGGATGGCGACATCGCCCCGCTGCGTTCGCTGTCGCTGGTGGCGCGCATGCAGGAAGCGCTGCTGTACGTGGACGACGCGCACGGTATCGGCGTGGTCGGCGAGCACGGCCGCGGCTGCGTGGCCGATGCCGGCCTGGGCGTGGCCGATGTGCCCTTGCAGCTGGCCACGCTGGGCAAGGCGCTCGGCGGCAGCGGTGCGGTAGTGCTGGGCGATGCAGCGCTGATCCAGCACCTGGCCGAAACCGCACGTCCCTACATCTACACCACGGCGGTGTCGCCGGCCCAGGCCGCCGCGTCGCTGGCGGCGGTGAAGCTGGCCCGGCGCGATGACTGGCGCCGCGAAAAGCTGGCCGAGCTGGTCGGTGTGTTCCGCGCCGGTGCACGCCAGCACGGCCTGGAACTGATGCCGTCGGACACGCCGATCCAGCCGCTGCTGTGCGGCAGCGAATCGACGGTGATGGCGTTGTCGGCGGCACTGGAAGCCTCCGGCTTCCTGGTCAGCGCGATCCGCCCGCCGACCGTGCCCGAAGGCAAGGCGCGGCTGCGGGTGACGCTGTCCGCGCTGCACACCCCGGCCCAGGTACGCGCGCTCACCGATGCGATCGGGCATGCACGCGATACCGTGCTGCGGCAGCAGTCGCTGGATGCACTGAGCGCGTGAGCCGGTCGCTGTGAGCCTGCATATCGAGGTGCTCGGGCACGGGCCGGCGCTGGTCCTCATCCATGGCTGGGCGTTGCACGGCGGCGTGTTCGCACCACTGGTCGAGCGCCTGGCCGCGCAGCATCAGCTGCACCTGGTCGACCTGCCTGGCCACGGCCACAGCCACGACGACCCCACCCCGCTGCGGTTGCCTTACGTGGTCAATGCGATTGCCGCGGCCACGCCGCCGGCGGTGTGGTGCGGCTGGTCGCTGGGCGGCCTGTTCGCGCTGCACGCTGCCGCCACGCTGCCGCAGGTGCGCGCGCTGGCGATGATCGCCGCGACCCCGCGCTTCGTGTGCGCCGACGATTGGCCGCACGCGGTCGAGCCGGCGGTGTTCGAACAGTTCGGCCAGGACCTGGCCACGGACTACCGCGGCACACTGGAACGCTTCCTGGCGCTGGATGCGATGGGCTCCGAACACGCCCGCCAGGAACTGCGCACCCTGCGCGACCTGCTCGTCGCGCGCGGCGAGCCGGCCCCACGCGCGTTGCAGGAAGGATTGCGGCTACTGGAAACCACCGATCTGCGCGGCGCCCTGCCCGGCCTGGGCAAGCCCAGCCTGTGGCTGGCCGGCCAGCGCGACCGGCTGGTCTCGGCCAAGGCCATGCAGGCGGCGGCCGCACTGGCCCCGGCGGCGCAGGCGCACGTGGTCGCCCACGGTGGCCACGCCCCGTTCCTGGGCCATAGCGATGAGGTTGCCGCGCAGCTGCAACACTTCGTTGCCGCCCTGCCCTGACCTTGCCGCTACGCATCGCCGATCATGTACGCCCGTCTCCCACCACAGGATTGACCCATGGACCTTGGAATCGCCGGGCGCTGGGCCTTGGTCTGCGCCGCCAGCAAAGGCCTCGGCCTGGGCTGCGCACGTGCGCTGGTGCGCGAAGGCGTCAACGTGGTGATCGCCGCGCGCGGTGAAGACGCGCTGGACCGCGCCGTACGCGAGCTGCAGGCGCTGCCGGGCGCGCGCCAGGTCATCGGCGTGGTCGCCGACATCACCACCGACGAAGGCCGGCAGGCCGCGCTGGCGGCGTGCCCGCAGGTAGACATCCTGGTCAACAACGCTGGTGGCCCACCGGCCGGCGACTTCCGCCAGTTCACCCGCGAGGACTGGATCGCCGCGCTGGATGCCAACATGCTGGCCCCCATCGAACTGATCCGCGCCACCGTCGATGGCATGATCGAGCGCGGCTTCGGGCGGGTGGTCAACATCACCTCCTCGTCGGTGAAGGCCCCCATCGACATCCTCGGCCTGTCCAACGGCGCACGCTCGGGGCTGACCGGCTTCGTCGCCGGGCTGGCGCGCAAGACCGTGGCCCACAACGTCACCCTCAACAACCTGCTGCCGGGCCAGTTCGATACCGATCGCCTGCGCGGCAACTTCGCCTATCTCGCCCAGCAGCAGGGCATCGATGCCGGCCAGCTGGCCGAGCGCAAGCGCACCCCCATTCCGGCCGGCCGTTTCGGCACCGCCGATGAGTTCGGCGCGGCCTGCGCGTTCCTGTGCAGCGCGCACGCCGGCTACATCACCGGGCAGAACCTGCTGATCGACGGCGGCGCCTACCCCGGCACGTTCTGACCTTCGCCATCGTGTTTTCCGCAGTGAGCCTTCCATGACGTCCAGCTTCGATCCCCGCCACGTCCGCCGCGCGTTCTCGCGCGCCGCCCACAGCTACGATGCCGCCGCCGCGTTGCAGCGCGAGGTCGAAAAGCGCCTGCTCGAATCGCTGGACTATCTGGAAGACCGGCAACCGCAGGTGGTGCTGGATATTGGCAGCGGCACCGGCCATGCCAGCGCGGCGATGAAGAAGCGCTGGCCCAAGGCGCAGGTGATCGCCCTCGATCTGGCCGAGCCGATGCTGCGCGAAGCGAAGAAGCAGGCCGGCTGGTGGAGACCGTTCTCGCGTGTCTGCGCCGATGCACAGGCACTGCCGCTGCTGGACCAGAGCGTGGATGTGATCTACAGCAACCTGTGCCTGCAGTGGGTGGACGACCTGCCGGCGGTGTTCGCCGGCTTCCGCCGCGCGCTCAAGCCCGGCGGCCTGCTGCTGTGTTCCACCTTCGGCCCGGACACGCTGGTCGAACTGCGCGAGGCCTTCGCCCAGGCCGACGCGGTGCCGCATGTCAGTCGCTTCGCCCCGATCGCGCAGTTCGGCGATGCGCTGATGATGTCCGGCTTCCGCGATCCGGTGCTGGACCGCGATCTGTTCACCCTCACCTACGACGACCTGACCGCACTGATGCGCGAGCTGCAGGCCATTGGCGCCACCAACGCCCGCCAGGATCGCCGGCACACACTGACTGGACGCGGACGCTTTGCCGCCGCACGCGCGGCCTACGAGCCGCTGCGCCGCGACGACGGCAAGCTGCCCAGCAGCTGGGAAGTGATCTACGCCCATGCCTGGGCACCCGAGGCCGGCGCCCCGATCCGCGAGCGCGGCCAGGACGTGGCCAGCGTGCCGGTGTCGGCCATCCCGATCCGGCGCAGAACGCCCTGAGCCGACCGCGCTGATCGCGTGGAGCCGACCGTTGGTCGGCTGCCGGTGTGGTCGGCTGCCGGTATGGCGGGTCGGCGGTCCAGCCGACCAACGGTCGGCTCTACGACGGGAACATGTCGTGGAGGAAGACGTAGATCTCCTGCACCGGGAACTTCGAGCTGGTATGGAATCGGCGATCCCGATCCGGCGCAGAACGATTGATCGTAGAGCCGACCGTTGGKCGGCTGCCGTGTGGTCGGCCACTCGTATGGTCGGCTACGCGTGTGGCGGGTCGGTGGTCCAGCCGACCAACGGTCGGCTCTACGACGGGAACATGTCGCGGTGGAAGAMGTAGATCTCCTGCACCGGGAACTTCGAGCTGGTGTGGAATCGGCGATCCCGATCCGGCGCAGAACGATTGATCGTAGAGCCGACCGTTGGTCGGCTGCCGTGTGGTCGGCCACKCGTATGGTCGGCTGCCCGTGTGGCGGGTCGGTGGTCCAGCCGACCAACGGTCGGCTCTACGACGGGAACATGTCTGGTGGAAGCGGTCCAGCCGACCAACGGTCGGCTCTACGCCGGGAACATGTCGCGGTGGAAGAAGTAGATCTCCTGCACCAGGAACTTCCAGCTGGTGTGGAAGCTGCGGAAGCGGGTGCTCGGGGTCGAAGAGGAGAGCGCGTCGATGCCCAGCTCACGGGCCAGGCGCAGCGCGCGCGCCATGTGCAGCGGATCGCTGACGATGATCACCCGGTGCAGGTTGCGCTGCTCCATGAGCCGGCGTGCCTCGATCAGGTTCTGCCGGGTGGTACGCGAGGCGGTCTCGATCAGGATCGCCTTGTCCGGCACGCCCTGCTTGAGCGCGTAGCGCCGTGCCACCTGCGATTCGGAAAAGCGCGCCCCGGTGCCGCCGTAGCCACCGGTGAAGATCAGCAGCGGCGCATACCCCTGCTCGTACAGGTCCAGCCCATGGCGAATGCGCTCTTCGAACACCGGTGACGGCTTGGCATCGTAGGCCGCCGCGCCCAGCACGATGATCGCATCGGCCTTGGCGGCCTGGTCGCGCTCGCCCACCCACACGATCCACGCGGTCACCCCGAGCAGCCAGGCGAACAGCACGACGCACAGCCGCCACAGCCAGCCGAGCAGGCCCACCCGCGCGTGCCCGCTCATGCGCGCCCCCAGGGCAGTGCGTCCAGGTCGACATTGCCGCCAGACAGCACCAGCCCGACCCGCTGCCCGGCAAACCGCGCCGGGTCGGACAGGATCGCGGCCAGCACGATCGCCGAGGACGGTTCAACCACCTGCTTGAGCACCTGCCAGAGCAGCCGCATCGCCGCCAGGGTGGCCGCGTCGGGCACCGTGATGACCTCGGCCGCCCCATGCAGCAGGGCGAAGTTGGGCGCGCCGAGGGTGGTGCGCAGGCCATCGCAGACGGTTGCCGGGGTGAAGTCGATGCGGCGTTCGCCGGCGGCCAGCGAGCGCGCGGTGTCGGCCGCGCCCTCCGGTTCGGCCAGCACCAGACGGGTGTTCGGTGCGACCGCCTGCAGCGCCAGGCGCGTGCCGGCGGCCAGACCACCACCGCCGACCGGCACCACCAGCACGTCGAACGGGCCGTGGCTGCGCAGCAGTTCCAGCGCTGCCGTGCCCTGGCCGGCCATTACCCGGGGGTCGGCATAGGGATGCACCAGGCTGGCGCCGGTCCGGGCCTTCACCTCGGCGCACATGGCTTCGCGCGCCTCGATGCTGGCCGCACAACGCCACACCGTAGCGCCCTGCCGGGCGATGTTGGCCAGCTTGGTGGCCACTGCCCCCTCGGGCACCACCACGTTGCAGGCAATGCCCCGGGTACGCGCGGCCAGCGCCAGCGCGGCGCCATGGTTGCCGGAGGAATGGGTGACCACCCCGCGCGCGGCCTGCTCCGGCTCCAGCGACCACACCGCATTGCAGGCGCCGCGGAACTTGAAGGCGCCGCCGCGCTGCAGGTGCTCGGCCTTGAACGCCAGCGACGCGCCCCCCAGCCCGTCGAGCACGTGCGACTGCAGTACCGGGGTCACGCTGGCATACGGGGCAATGCGTGCGGCGGCCGCCAGGAGGTCGTCGACACAGGGCAAGGGTGAATCGCTCATGACGCAAGATTAACGTATGCCCACGGTTCGCATCGCGCCGGTCGCGCGTGCCAACATGGCAATCATTCATCGGATCGGGGCTGAGTTAAGGGCCGATTCAATGCGCCGGGCCGAAGCTGGCTCCATACCCTCGGGGGGACCCCATCATGAAAATGCGCCTGATCTTCGCCGGTGGCCTGCTCTTGGCCCTGTCCGGCTGCGCCACCTACGACTATGTCGGCGGTGGCGGTGGCGGTGGCGGCAGCGGCTACTACCACGGCGCGCCGTCGGTGGAGTATCGCTACCCGTACGGCTATCCGTCCTACGGTTACGGGAGTGGCTACTACGGTGGCGGCTATTACGGCGGCGGGTATGGCGGTGGCTACGGCTACGGCTATCCCAACTACCGTCCGTACCCGAACTATCGCCCGCCGCACAACCACCGGCCGCCGCCGCGCCCGGGCAACGGCGGAAATCCGCCGGTGCGTCCGGATCGCCCGCGTCCGTCGTACAACGGCGGCTCGCCGTGGCGGAACATGGATTCGGTCGGCCGCCCGCAACAGCAGCAGCGTCCCTCGCCGCCGCCGCAGTCGCGCCCGGCCCAGCAGGCCCCGCGCCCAGCCCAGCGGTCGAATGGTTCGCCGTGGCGGAACATGAACAATTTGCACCAGCGCACAGTTGAGCCCTGAGCCGTCTTGATTTTCACCACCCACCCGGTTCAATCTAGTCAGGTGGTGACGGCTTCGGTCGCAAAGTGACAAARGCGACAGAACGCGTCACATGCAGTTCTATGTCGATATCCGGCGGGAAACTCTGGATCCCCCCTGTTCCGGCCCCGTCGGATGTCGGCACCTACAACGCAGAAGGCCCCGCC
>NZ_JBFULB010000005.1:0-41238 GCF_056400545.1 Stenotrophomonas sp. P5_A8
GTTTCGATGCGGTCGGCCGCCAGCTTGATGTGCACGGCAATAGCCAGTCCCTGAGCGTTGGCGCGGATGTGTGGCGCAATGACGCCGGCAGCGGCGCGGGCGTGATGCTGTCCAGCGGCAATGCCACCAGCACCTCCACCAACCCGCTGAGCGGCTACTACGCCCGTGGCAAGGTCAAGGGCGAAGCACTGGGCGTCTACGGCACCTGGCGTGCAGGCAACGGAGTGGACCCGTATGCCGGCTTCTACCTGGACGGTTCGGTCCAGCGCGCCCAGTTCCGTAATCGCGTTGAAGGCTTGGCACTTGCTACCGAGCGGTACGACAGTCGCGGCTGGCAAGGCGCCATCGAAACCGGCTACGCCTTCCGCGTGGGCGGTGCAGAAAGCGGCGGGATTTTCCTGGAACCGCAGTTGCAGGTCGGCTACAACCGCTGGGACGATCTGCGCCACACCGAGGCCAACGGCACGGTGGTGACCACGCAGGACGCCGATGGTTTGTATGGCCGCGTCGGCCTGCGTCTGTCCGGGGTGACCCGATGGGGCGACGGCGGGACCGCTGTGCAGCCCTACATCGCGGCCAACTGGCTGCACACCCGCGCCGAGTCGCAGGTGTGGATGGACGACGAGCGCGTTGATGCGCGTATCCCCCGTAGCCGTGCGGAAGTCAGCGCGGGTGCCTCGCTGAAGTTTGCCAATGGGTTTGGCGCCTGGGCGGGGTTGGCCCGGCAGCAGGCCAGTGGTTACCACCAGACGAGTGCGCTGTTGGGCATGAGCTACGGCTGGTAAGAATCTGCAACTGCTGATGCAATGCGGCGCCGCCCATAGACGGCGCCGTTGTTTTCGCCTGGTCGGAGATCGCTTTCAGTGGTATCAATCGATTGATCTCAACCGAGCACCCCGGGGCGATTGCAACTAGTTGTATGGATCATATTTTCCGTCAGGTGCAACATCTCGGCGCGCCGAGATGTTGCGACCATTTCCAGAAGACAGCTTCGGCTTTGGCCTTCGGCATCATTCCCCTGATGGAACTTCATGATGAACAGACTTTCCACGCGACAACCTGCAAAGTTCAATACGCTGTGGGCATGTGTACTTCTTAGCCTGGCTGGTCCTGGCGTGGCAGCCACGCTCGGCCCCGGACAGCGAGCCGAAGTCAACGCAGGGGACACCCCTGAGAGCTGGCTGCTGAGCGGCGCAGAGCTTGTCGTCGGCGCAGGCGCCAGTACGTTGGCCGTCAACGCAGATGCAAACTCCAGCGTCACGTTCAGCCAATCCACCGCCTTTATCCCAGCGTCGGGTTCACCCATGGGAATCCGGGTGGTTGGAGGATCGAATCTCCAGATGGCGGACGCAATGGTCCGTAGCGACTCTGGGCGTGCGCTTAGCCTCAATTATTCGGCTGGCTCTGGCGCCAACGGCGGCGGAGTAGCACGTATCCTGCGTAGCAGTCTATTTGGCACGGGTATAGGCGCCGTAGTTTCCGGTGGCACCACGCTCGAGCTGGACGCCAGCAGCGTTGATGGCAGTGCCATATCAGCCAGCGATCCGTTTGACGCTGGCACAGGTCTTTGGATTTCGGGCGGCGCAAGTGTGCTTGCACGCAATGGCAGCGTAATTATCGGCGATACATACGGCATTGCCGGCCAATTCGATGTCCGCTTCACTCCTGAAGACCCCGCTGAAGTTGTCATTGATGGATCTACTGTCGAAGGCCGAACTGGCGCAGCCATCTATATCGATGCAGATGGAAGCCTTGATCCATTCCTCGCAGCATTTACTATTCGCAATGGCGCCCATCTCCGTGGTGGCGACGGCAACATAGTGCTGATCAACGGCGATGAGGCCGTGGTGAGACTGACTGTCGATAGCAGTCAGCTGGAAGGCAACATCGACAATGCGGGAGCCAGTCTTATCGACGTCTCTCTCGTCAACGGAGCAGCGTTGACGGGTGCGACGCGCGATGTCACCTCCATGGCGTTGGAGAACGCACGCTGGCAATTGAGCGACAATAGTTCCACCGGCACGCTCTCGCTGGGGGCCGGTGCCGAGATAGCACTCGGCGACGGCAGCGCGTTCCATACCTTGAACGTCAGCGGCAACTACAGCGGCAACGGCGGCACGCTTCTGTTCAATACAGTCTTGGCTGGCGACGACGCTGTCTCGGACAAACTCGTTATCGGCGGCGACACCAGCGGCCAGACTAACGTGCGCGTCAATAACGTGGGCGGCGCCGGCGCACAGACGGTCAATGGCATCGAACTGATCACGGTGGCCGGCGCCTCCAATGGCCAGTTTGACCTGGCCGGCCGCGCGGTGGGTGGTCAGTACGACTACTTCCTCTTCAAGGATGCGGGTAACTGGTACTTGCGATCTCAACTGCCGACTGCCCCGGACCCCTGCGATGCCGACCCGACACTGCCCGGTTGCGGCGGTGGCGTTGATCCGGTCGATCCGGTCGATCCGGTCGATCCCGTGGATCCGGTCGARCCGCCGGTACCTGTGCTGCGCCCGGAAGGTGGCGCCTACCTGGCCAATCTGCAGGCAACGCAGACGTTGTTCCGCCTGGGCTATCACGACCGTCACGCCGGCCAGAACAGCGGCCGCGCCTGGGCACGGGTCGATGGGTCACGCACCGGTTTCGATGCGGTCAGCCGCCAGCTTGATGTGCACGGCAATAGCCAGTCCCTGAGCGTTGGCGCGGATGTGTGGCGCAATGACGCCGGCAGCGGCGCGGGCGTGATGCTGTCCAGCGGCAATGCCACCAGCACCTCCACCAACCCGCTGAGCGGTTACTACGCCCGTGGCAAGGTCAAGGGCGAAGCACTGGGCGTTTACGGAACGTGGCGTGCAGGCAACGGAGTGGACCCGTATGCCGGCTTCTACCTGGACGGTTCGTTGCAGCGCGCCCAGTTCCGCAATCGCGTTGAAGGCGTGGCACTTGCTACCGAGCGGTACGACAGTCGCGGCTGGCAAGGCGCCATCGAAACCGGCTACGCCTTCCGCGTGGGTGGCTCGCAGAACGGTGGGATCTTCCTGGAGCCGCAGCTGCAGGTGGGCTACAACCGGTGGGATGACCTGCGCCACACTGAGGCCAATGGCACGGTGGTGACCACGCAGGATGCCGATGGTCTGTACGGCCGAGTGGGCCTGCGCCTGTCCGGGGTGACCCGATGGGGCGGTGGTGGCACGGATGTACAGCCCTATATCGCGGCCAACTGGCTGCGCACCCGCGCCGAGTCGCAGGTGTGGATGGACGACGAGCGCGTGGACGCGCGTATTCCCCGAAGCCGTGCGGAAGTCAGCGCGGGTGCCTCGCTGAAGTTTGCCAACGGGTTCGGGGCCTGGGCCGGGTTGGCCAGGCAACAGGCCAGCGGCTATCACCAGACCAGTGCGCAGTTGGGCATGAGCTACAGCTGGTAATGCATAAAGAAAGAGCCACCCTTGAGGTGGCTCTTTGCGTTAACACTGACTASCTATCACACGACAAGAAACAGCACTTCGTCGCTTCAGTCATACCGCCTTCAACCTGACAAGTCCCTACAGTGAGGCCGCCCTTAGAGCCGCTAATTTCCGAGAATCCTTCCATATACAAGGCAGCCAAACGAAGTCAGGGACTAACAGGGCGCAGCATTCAAATCACGCCAGGCTCTGGCCCAAACCGATTTCCCCCAACCGTACCGGGGATACACATCCAAAACAGTATTACCAGTCCACCAAACGGAACGAAGTGGAGCAACAAGAGCCAAGCCCCTTGATCCAAATCATGAAGGCGACGAACATTCACTGCCAATAGGGGGATGGCGAATAGCAGGTATACCAATATCTTCAGTGCGATACAGGCCCAGACCACAGGCTCCGGCGCAAGCGCAGAACAAATTATGCTAAAGGCCTCAAGTGCCAATGCAATTAAGAGAAAAAATAGATGGAACAACCAATACTCTTTAAGCCCGGAGCGCCCCGAGAACTTCGCGTAATACTCAAACGGACGCAACATTGGGGAAATGATACTTTTGATCAACTACTCTAATCCTCATGGGTATATTCGACTTCTAAGACGCCATATGACACGCCCTGTCGTAGTCTTGGATGCATCGGGCGCATCGTCCATACAACAAGTTGCAAAGTCGATGCACCCTCTCGCGTAACAACACCAACTGATCAGCGCCAGGGCATTGCAACCAAGCATGCCAATCTTCTCGCTCCAGCCAACATGCTTGGCGGATCTCTCACAACTCCGTGCAGAGGAACCTGCTCCCGCGCCAGCAGCCTATCGCCGCTCTTCCTCTCTTCCTTGTCCGAATTGCGGACTGCCTTGACGCTAATTGGCCGCGTTCATCCCGCCGCTACCCCCAAATCGAACGGATCAAACCGGATCACGTCCTCGCCCAGCCACTCATTGATCGCGGTCATGCGCGTCTGCAGCGGGGCCAGCTCCATGGCCGCCCACACCGTCGCCGCGTCGCGGATAGAGCCAAAACCACCGCTGTTTTGCGGCACGATGCCCAGCAGTTGCGGCGGCACGCGCAGTGCCGCGAGCATGTCGTCGCGGGTAATGCTCTTGATGCCGGCGAATTCGTCCCTCGCGGCAACCTCGCTGACCGGGATCAGCTGCAGGCCATCCTTCTTCCCGTTCGGCGAATGCACGAACAGGTTGCGGAAGTTGCCGGGGCCGCGTGACTGGCGCAGTGCTTCGCGCAGATTCTGCACGTCCCCGTCCTCGGCCTGCGGATCGGTCAGGTAAAGGATGAACCCGGCGTGTGAGCCGTTGTTGTAATACTTGCGCCGGAACAGCGTGGCCGATTCGTTGAGCAACGCCGACTGTACCGCCGACATCCATTCCGGCAACCCGTAGATCTCCTGGTCAGGGTCAGCCTCGCGCAGCTGGAACACCTCGCCGTGGGTGAACTCGTGCTCGATGCCGCCAACACGGACCTGAAAGAACTCCACGGCCTCGACGCCACGGCGCATGTATTGAGCCAGCGGTACCGCCAAGGCGTGCGCGGCCCCGGACACTGCGCGCCGCCGCTCGACGTAGGCCATGCCGAAGGTGGTGTAGTCCATGGCCAGCTGCGCGAACGCTTCCCGACTGAGCAGCTTGTGGGGCCGGTAGGTTCGGACCAACATGTTGCGCTTGAACGTCAGACCGCTCTGCAGGTAGGGGTTGGCACGGGTGGTGCGGGACAAGCCGTGCAGGTCGACTGGCGGCTCGTAGTAGCGCCCGCTCTGCCAGCATTCCAGATAGTCGAGGATGCCCCGCGATTCCAGTACGGGCGTGGCGTCACCGAAGGTAAACGCCTCGATATTGGCCGGCGCTCGGCGCGCTTGAGGTCTTCCTTACCGCCGCAGCTGTCGTGCAGCTGGCTGAGCTTCTGCTGATCCTGCTGGGCCCCGCCGCCGGCGGCGCCCTGCTGCACCACCTCTGGATAACCCGGCCGGCGCGTCAGCGTCACAGCGGCCTGGCCGTTGGCCAGATCCCGCAACGGCTGCGCAGGCGCTCGCGAATGGCTGTGCGCCGGGGAGCGGCCCATGCTTGAACTGATGCTGCGCGACATGCGCCGACGTTGCCCGGATTGTGAGTCGACTGGATGCCTCGACTTCACCGACGTTCCACCATGCGTTCGCACCTACGTGAAGGATGACGCCGAGTACAACGACCACTTTGGCGCCAGCCGCGACTACGAGTGCAGGAACTGCGGTGCAGCCTTCACCCTGACCGATTGGGAGGAAGCCCGTGGCTGACCTTGATACCGCCCGCCGCTTCCTCGCGGGCGAATACGATTCCGCAGGATTGCCACACGTCGCTGCGTCGATCCTGGCCGGCGTCAGCCCGCTCGGCAAGGGTGTCTACATCGCGGCCATCGCCGCTGCACTCGCGGCCGACTGCCCTGCTTGTGCACATCCAAAGGAGGCCGCCCATGACTGAGCGCCCGATGATCGCAGTCTGGTTCTCCTGCGGCGCAGCGAGCGCCGTGGCGGCCAGGCTGAGGGAGGCAGCATGACACAGCAGCAGCAGACAGCACCTCGGGCGCTACCCCCGTGTCCGGCGGGGCATGCGGCGCGTTACATCTTGGACGGGCGGCGTTTGGAGGCGAGAGGTGGCCACTTCATCGAATGCCGATGCAGCAAGACGCTGAAATGCGCGACCTTCGATCTGGCGTGGGCACATTGGCACAAGATGCATGGCCTGCAGCCCAGGTTCGATGCATTGCCCGTCGTCGGCAGCAACGTGGTGCAGCTGGGCTTGCGTCTTGCCGGCGGTGACGCATGAGGCCGCACGGCTTCGGCACGTTCTGGCTGCTGTACGGACAGTTCGGCGCCACCATGACCCTCGAACAGCTGCGGGCGACCTACTTCCCGATGGCCAAACCCAAGACCATGGCCAACAAGCACACCGCCGGCCTGCTGCCGCCGCGCACAGGTGACGTGTACGACACGCGGGACGTGGCCAGCTGGTGGGATGGGCAGCGCAAAGCGACCGCCGCCTGACCCAATAAGAAAGGCCGCCCATGGGCGGCCCTTCTTCGATTGCAGCTGCGGTCAGCGCCATAATTGTGCCAGACGCCCCGAAACCCTTGACATATCTACCTGTCGATCCGGTCCATCATCGGGGCGACGGACAGGCGCAGGGAGGCGGCGTAACGGGCGGTGGCGGACGTCATCGGGCGGCGTATCGGGGAAAGACCGGCATTGCCAGTGAGATCAATAGTTTACACCGCCGGCCTGAACAACACGGCCGGCGGCGTGGTCGCCCGCGGCGACGCTACTGTCCGCGTGCCCGGCTCTGCGCCTGCTCCTGTTCCTGTGCCTGCTGGCCGAACTGCTTGTCCAGATCCTCCACCTGCCGCGTGCTGGCTTCCACCGGCTGCGACACGGCCTGGGTGCGATCCACGAAGGTCCGCACCGAGGCCGGGTCGCCCACCGTGCCCTGCACCGCGAACAAGCCGCTGCCATCGGGCCGAGCAACCACGTGGTCGATCTGGCGCATGCCCGTGACCTTGCTTTCGTAGGCGAGCTGGCCGGCGGCGCGTTCGGTTTCCTGCGGGTTGGCGAACAGCGGCGCCAGACCTGCAGCGACCCGCTGCTGCTCCAGCACCTGCAGCTTTTCCAGCGCCTGCCCGAAGCGCGCATGCTCGGGATGGGACGGATCGCGCAGGCTCGGCGGCGCCGGCGGCGGTGCAATCGGGTCTGCCTTGGCCGGGGTCGCAGGCGTGGTCGGCTGGGCCCCCGCCCTTACCGCCGCCGGCGCGTCCAGCTGCGCCAGTGTCTTGCGGCCGACCTTGCCGTCATCGTCCAGGCCATTGGCAGACTGGAACTGTTTGACCGCCGCCAGGTGTCCTTGCCGAAGACACCATCGGCCGCCAGCGGCTTGCCGTCTGCGCCCTGATACCCCAGCGACGACAGCTTCCCCTGCAACGCCTTGACCTCGTCGCCGCGCTCGCCCTGGATCAGCACGCCATCGGCCATCGGGGTGGTCCGCGCGGCGTGCGCGGCCTGTGCTGCCTGCGGCCCCTGTGCGTGAACGGTGCCGCCCAAGGTGATGCGGTCGTTGAGCACATCGCCCAGATAGCGGCGGAACTGGTCCGGCTCCAGCTCGATATGCGCATGCACCGCACCCGGCGTGCCGGCATCGGACTGGCGGATCAACGGCGCACCGTACTCCACGAAGTCGCCGGTCTTGTACGGCGTGGTACCGCGCGCGCCATGCAGCACCTGGCCCACCAGTTCGCGCTGCGGGTCGCCCGGGGGATGGCTCCAGATGCTGATGGAGTTCCACTTGTCCGCGTTGACCTGGACGTAGCCGGCGACCGGGTTGGGGATCATCACGCGGCGGACGCCGTCCGGGTCGGTCAGGATCAGATCCTTGTGGACCAGCGGGATGCCATTTCTATCACCACGGGTACGAACAGTTTCCAGTTCGCCTTCCACGATCTGCGACGGGCGGTCGGCCTTGCTGGCGTTGCCGGTCCGCACCGCTTCGCTGTTGGCGTTGGGGTGGTGGATCTTCATCTCGCGATATGCCGCCTCACCCGACATGCCGTGGGCAATGACCCGGTTGGCGGTGACGTTGCCGAACGGTTCCACGAGGGTGATGCGGTCGCCCCCGGGCGCGGCGGCCGTCCTGGCGCCGCCGTGCTCGGCGCCAGGACTGGGCTGTCGCTGCGGCGGGACGGCCTCACTGCGTGGCGGCGTGGCCGCCGGCTCACGCACCGCGCCGGCCAGTGCGGCAAGCGTGGCACGCCCGGCTTTTCCATCCTCCTGCAGTCCCTGCGCTTTCTGGAACTCACGCACTGCGTGCTGTGTATTGGCGCCGAAATTGCCGTCAGGGTTCAACGCCTGCCCGTCCTTGCCGGTGTAGCCGGCCTGGACCAGCTTCTGCTGCAACGCCTGGACCTCGGCGCCCCGCTCGCCCTGCACCAGCATCCCATCGGCCATCGCTGCACGGCCGCCACGCGCTGCGGACGGACGATGCGCCGGCTCGCCGAAGGCCTGCTCGTAGCTCTTGCCCTGGTAATTCTGCGGCGCGTGGTTGACATGGTCGTAGCGAGCCAGGGAGACCAGCTCGGCCTTCTCATTGAGCGCGCGGTCGCGCAACGCGTCCCATTGTTTCGGGGAACTCTCGAAATGCCTTTGCACGTTGGCGTGCTTGTAATCCTGCACGGCACGCACGATCTGCTCATCGGTCAGCGCAGCGAGGTTGAAGTCTTTTCCATGCGCTTCGGCAAGCCCCTTCCGGAAAACCGGCAGGGTGAGTCCCCGATACTGCACCGATGTACTCCACAGCGCGTCCTGCACCGCCGGACCGCGCCCGGAGAGGTCCACGCCGGCCTTCTGCAGGCGGCTCATCTGAACGTCGTAATACTTGTGCTGGATGAAGTCGTGCTGGTCCTGTGCAAAGCCCGCAGGGTCGGCCTTGGCGACCTCTTTCCAGCGCTCGGTGAAAGCCGGTGTACCCGGCTGCAGACCCGCAAATCGGTTGCCGTAGCGGGAGCTCGCCACATACTCCGCCGCGCCGCCCACGTTGGTGGCGTACTGGTAGCTGCCGTACGACACGCCACCATGATCGCCTGCCCCGGTGGACACATGACCAGGACCACGGCCGCTGGTTTCAAAATGCGCGGAGGTCTGGCCGCGGTGCCAGTGTTCCATCCTTTGCTTTGCCTCAGTCACGACATCCATTTGCGGCACTCCTTCGCTGGGGTTTACTTCGACGTGATGGACGTGAGCTCATCGGCGCGGTTGGCCATGCGGTTGAGCCGGCACGATTGCGCATCCAGCATCTGACCCTGCCCCTCTTCTTCGGGGTTCCAGGTGCAATAGCGATCGGTGTCGTCCATGTAGGCCGCCTGCGCGTCCATCAGCGCATCCTTCTCCTTGCCATCCGGACCTTCCACGATCTTGGCGAACGCGGCGCGCAGACGGCTGCGCTGATAGGCGAACTCTTCATCGCCACACGCCTGCAACGCAGGCGTAGCACCTCCGCTGGCATCCACGCAGGTGTCGTACGACGGGCGGAGATTTGCCTTCCGGTAGGAATCATCGGGGCGGCGCGGCGACACGTCGTCGTCCATGGCAGCAGCGGCCGTGCTTTCAACCTCAGGGGCCTGCTGCGGGGCGGGCCGGTGCACCTCGGCAGGTCCGGACGTGGCAGCGCCGGGCGATGCGACCGCTCCTGCCGGCGTGGCCTGACCGGAATCGGATGCGTGACACGCAACCAGCCCGATGCTCAGGACCAGGGCCGTCCAGCGACGCCCGCCGACGATGGCGCGGTGACACTCAGAACCTTTGCGCAACATCTGCATTTTGTGCTTCTCCTTTTGAGTGCCAGACGGCGCCGGCACGACTGTCTACTGTCGTGTTTCCATTCTGCGCAGCTTCCTGTTGCGACGCTGCGATCCGGGGCCAGCGGGTTGCCGATTGCCCGCCGCGACACTGCTTCGGCCCAGGACCTCACCGGCGCGTCCCGAGTCTGCGTTGCGAGGGATCACCTCAACGTGAGCGCTTCCAGTTGATCGGCGCGATTGGCGGTACGGTTGATCCGGCACGACTGTGCATCCAGCATCTGGCCTTGGCCGTCTTCGGCCGGGTTCCAGCTGCAGTGACGTTTCGTATCGAGCATGTAGGCGGCCTGGTCGTCCATCACCTCATCCTTGAACCGACCATCCGGACCGTCGGCGATCTTGCCAAATGCCTCGACCATGCGGTGCTCCTGCCAGGCAAGCTCCTCATCGCCACACGCCTGCAACGCGGGCGTCACCGCATCGCTGGCATCCACGCACGCGCTGTAGTGCGGGCGCAGGTTGGCGCGGCGGTAGGAGTCGTCGGGGACATCGGGGCCCATATCCTCTGCCTCCATGGCGAGGTCGGCGGCGGACAGTCCATGGGATGGCTGCCCTGCGGCCTGCGCCTGTTGGGCGGCGGATGTCGGCACTGCCGCGGGCACCGGCGCGGCCGCGCTGGAGGAGGCAGCGGGGCCGGTCGGCGTGCCCTCGCCGGCGTGGGGGGCCTGGCAGGCAGCGAGGGAAAAGCCCAACGCCAAGGTCATCCAACGTCCCTTCCCGGAGCCGATGAATGGGATGTCCCTACGATTGCGCTCTGCATGCATTACCAACCTCTCCTTGTTGATGGCCGCATGGCCTGCCACATCAGCGAAACGCCGGACTGGCGTCCTGCCAGCGGCGACGCAGACGCGTCGTCGGAGCGATTGTAAATCACCCACGGCGAACGGGCTGACTTGGGCGCGCGGCCGCTGGCGGGCCCGCGCGAATCAGACGTGCCTGATGGATCGAGTGGGCGCATGCGGCTCCTAATCATCGGCTCGACGGATGAAAGGGACCCTGCATGCTCAGGATGTTGGTGATGGGAGGGGATGAGCGCAGGCGACAGGGCATTGCCCGATCCATTGGACGGCGCGGTCCCATCCGCGTGGAGCTCGCCGGACGCCTGGAATGCGGCATCGGCCTGCTGGAGTGGCGACGCTACGATCTTGTGGGCGCGTTCGCCGAGCGCCAGTTGGGGGCGCGCTTTGCCGAGGCCTGTGTGTTGCAGCAGATCGCGCCGCAGCTGGTGATCTTCGGGCAGTGGCTGCAGGGCGCGCGGCTCAGCGTTGAGAGCGACATGCGACGGGCCGGGCTGCCGCCGCCGATCTTCGTGCAGGGCACGGTCAATGAAGATGATCCGTCGGCGTTCTGGAAGTCGCTGGTCGGCAGTATCCTGCGCGGCAATGGCACGGGCGAGGTGCAGACGGCGCCATGCCGCGCGCCCCGTGCAGCAGGGGCGCGCGCCGAGGCCGGCGAATGACCTGGTCGCAGTAGTCTTCACCGCCGACCAGCGCAACAGCGGACAATGGGCCATCGCAGCCCCACGCCCAGAACACCCATGACTGCCCTGCTTCGCCCCCACACCTTCGACCCCACCACCGAGCAGGGCGTGCTGCGCCTGTCCATCGCCGCCTCGCTGACGATGGCCGCCGCGGCGGTGGGGTTCGGCCTGCTGGCCAACTCCTCGCTGATCATCTTCGATGGCATCTACGGGCTGATCGATGTGGTGATGACCTGGTTGTCGCTGCTGGTGGTACGCCTGATCAGCCTCTCCACGAACGTGGATGCCTTGCAGTCGCGCTTGAACCAGCGCTTCACCATGGGCTTCTGGCACCTGGAGCCGATCGTGCTGGGCGTAAGCGGCACGCTGATGATCGGGGCGGCGCTGTATGCAGCGGTCAATGCGGTGGATGCGCTGATGTCCGGCGGGCGCGAGATCGCGCTGGGGCCGGCGATCCTCTTCGCAGTGATCTCGATCGTCGCCGAAACCGGATTGGCGCTGTTCGTGCGCCGCGCGAACCGGTCCATCGGCTCGGAGTTCATCGCACTCGATGCGAAGAACTGGGTGGTGGCCGCGAGCATGTCCGCCGCCTACCTGGTCGCCTTCGTCGGTGGCTGGCTGCTGGGCGGAACACCGTGGGCGTGGCTGGTGCCGTACATCGATCCGGCGATCCTGCTGGTGGTCTGCCTGTTCGTGATGGTGGCCCCGCTGGGCACGGTGCGCCAGGCGCTGAAGGACATCCTGCTGATCACGCCGCTGGACCTGCAGGCGCACGTGGATGCAGTGGCGCGCGCCATCGTGGCCCGGCACGGTTTCCTCGAGTACCGCAGCTACGTGGCCAAGGTCGGGCGTGGCGAGCAGATCGAGCTGTTCTTCGTCGTGCGCGCCGATGACCCGCCGCGTGCGCTGATCGAGTGGGACCGGTTGCGCGATGAAATCGGCGAGGCGCTGGGTGAGGAGTCCACCGATCGGTGGCTGACGATCATGTTCACCACGGATCGGGAGTGGGCGATCTGACGCGCAGCCACCCGATAGGATCGGCAAAGGTGAGCCGGCTGCACGATCGAGACTCGGAATTGGGCGAAACGACGTCGCTGTCGTAGCTTCTTGATGCCGCCAGTTTTGCGCGGCGAAACACATTGAATTTTCGATGTGACGAAAAAGGAGCAGGCCCAATGAGAAAACAACTGCCCTTACTGCTTGCCATGTGCCTCACCACTGCCGGGATCGCGTCACTGTCATCGGCAGCGTCTGCATCGGGAACGACCGTCATGGTGATCAGTCACATCTACCAGGCAGAACAGGTCGAGGGCGCCAGAATTCTGGACTGGATCGCGGCCCGATCCCCGGATCGTGTGCCGATAGGCCGGAATGGTGTTGTCACTGTCGAACGGATGAGTCACTTCATCGGTGCGATACGTAGCGCATCGGACACCCCCTTGCCTCCCGGCGGTCTTCCCGAAACCGGTCATCCCGGCGGGCAACACAAAGTGGAGAACACGCTGCCTGATGGCACGCGCCAGAGCTGGAGCTACCGATGGGTGGAACCATCAAGCGGCCACGGCGGTCGCTGGGACCTGACTGGCTACACGTACCGGATGGGCCACGATTTCCCAACGGACCCGCGTTAACAGGCGTCGATGCGATAGACCGGCGGAACCTCGTCGGTTTATCCGCTGCGGTACTAAGCGGCGTACAGGTCTTCAAGCGTACAGAGCCTGCTTCCACTGCCGCGGTGAATGCCCGGTCTGCGCCTTGAACGCGCGCGACAACGCCGCCTCGCTGCCGTAGCCGACGTCCACGGCGATGCGCTTGAGCGGCTGCCCCTTGCGCAAGGCCTGCTGCACCAGCCGCGTGCGCCAGCCCTGCAGATACTGGCCCGGGGTACTGCCGATGGTGTCGCGGAAGCTGTCGGCGAAGGCGCTGCGCGACATGCCGGCGCGATGGGCGAGCGATTCCAGCGTCCAGTCATCGGCCGGGGCCTCGTGCATGGCCACCAGTGCGTGGCGCAGGCGCGGATGGGCCATGCCGGCGAGCAGTCCGACACGCAGTTGGCCGCTTTCCATCAGCGCGCGCAGGATCTGGATCAGCACCACTTCGAACAGACGGTCGAGCAGGGCCTGGCGGCCACAGCGCTGGGCGAAGGCTTCTTCGAACAGCAGCGACAGTACCGGCTGCCCACCGTACAACGCGTCCAGTGGCAGGCAGATCACCGCAGGCAGCGCGGCAGCGACGGGATTGTTGCCGCCGCCTTCGAACTGCAGATGCGCGCAGGCGAAATCGGCGCCGCGCCGGGCGTCGGTGACGAAGCGGTGGGCGAGCGGGCGCGGGTACAGCAGTACGCTGGGCCGGTCGATCTGCAGCACGCTGCCGTCGGCATGCTCCAGACGCACCTGTCCGTCGCGGATGAGGTGCAGCTGGCCGCGTTCGCCGTCGGCGGCCAGGTCGTTGATGCCGCACAACGGGCCGGCGTGGAAGACCTCGGCGCTGACCGCAAAGCGGCTGAGCAGGGATTGCAGGCGATCGACCATGCTGGACTCTTGATCAAGTTTGGTAGACGAAATGTAACCCACCGTACCCAAGGATGGGTCAAAGTACCCCTGCCAACTGGCTCACCCCCCGTCCATCCCGCAGGAGATTCCCATGTCCATCGAAACCATTCTGTACACCGCCACTGCCACCGCCACCGGCGGCCGTGAAGGCCACGCCACCTCCTCCGACAACGTGCTGGACGTGCAGCTGTCCACCCCGCGCGAGCTGGGCGGCGCCGGCGGCCCGGGCACCAACCCGGAACAGCTGTTCGCCGCCGGCTATTCGGCCTGCTTCCTGGGCGCGCTGAAGTACGTGGCTGGCCAGGCCAAGGTCGCCCTGCCGGCCGAAACCACGATCACCGGCAAGGTGGGCATCGGGCAGATTCCGACCGGCTTCGGCATCCAGGCCGAGCTGCAGATCAACGTGCCGGGCCTGCCGCGCGAGCAGGTCGAAGAACTGGTGCAGAAGGCCCACATCGTGTGCCCGTACTCCAACGCGACCCGCGGCAACATCGATGTGACCYTGACCGTGCTCTGAGCGCGGCACAAGCGGTTCTGATCGGCCTGCGGCGGGCCGGGCGATGCCCGGTCCGCCGCAGTGGTTTTCGCCGTCAATCATGTGACGGCAGCCGTCAGACAGGCTTCGTATACTCGGCCACCAACGATGGAATGGTGGAGCACTACATGCTGGCCCAGTACACCCGTATTCCCCTGCGCGCCCTGCTGCTGGCAGGCCTAGTGGCCAGTGCCACCGCGACCGCTGCAACCGCGGCGGCCCCCGCCGCCTCCAAGGGCGTCAGCGCGACCTACACCAGCTGCGAACAACGCGCCCACGGTGCGATCGAACAGGCTGCGTGCATCTCCCAGGAGAAGACCCGCCAGGACCAGCGCCTGAACCGGGTCTACAAGCAGTTGCAGGCACGCCTCGATGCGCCGCGCAAAGCCAAGCTGGTCGCCGCGCAGCGCGCCTGGCTGACCTCGCGCGATCTCGATGGCCGCCTGGAAGCGGTGCTGTATGACGATTCGCAGCCCGGCAACCTCCAGGGCAGCCAGACCGACATGCTGCGCCTGAGCGCACGCGCCGACCAGTTGCAGCGGTACCTCGATCTGCTCGACTGATCGCAGGCGCCTCCTCTCCTACGACACAAGGATGTATGTCATGCCCACCAACATCGACACGCACAATCTGGATGCCACCTCCGGCGCGGTGTATTTCTCCGTCGGGCGTGGCACCGAAGGCGGACCGGCTTCCTACCACCTGGCCATTGCCGGCATCACCCAGGGCCTGCGCGAGCCGGACTGGGGCGTGGTCGGCAGCGTGGCGCAGAACAGCGGCTACAGCCTGGGCGCGATCCAGGTCGACTTCGGCCAGCGTGGCCGATGGCCGGTGGGCGCGATCGAAAGCCGCCCGCTGCAGGCCGGCGAGCAGACCTACGTGGATGCGGTGATCGACCAGGCGCAGGCCTATGCGAAGAGCCACAACCTGCCCTTCACCGAGGACCGCGCCGACCTGCGTGCGGACCTGCTCAGCCATGGCAATGGCCTGCAGGGTCGCAGTTCGATCCGCTTCCTCGATGAAGGCACCCGCGACAGCATCAACGCGTGGGCCGGGTCGAACGAAGGCAAGCAGTGGATCCACAGCCACATCGATTATCCGCAGGTGCGCAACGCGACCAAGACCGCGATGGACATCGTGGATGCGCATGGCAGCCAGATTACCGAGGCGCACCGCTTCGAGGCGATCAGCCTGCTGGCCAAGACCGCCAACCAGCTCCCCAGCCAGCTGCCGCGACTGCAGAAGGTGCTCGAGGACGGCGGCGACTACCAGGCGCTGCGCGACGAAGCCAGCGACATCCGTTCCCGCTACCGCTACTACGACGGGCCCAAGGCCGCCGACATCGCGGTGGGTTACGAAGATGCCTACGCGACCAACAAGGACGCGATGGATCGGGCGCACACCAAGGTGAGCAGCCCGGACTATTCGCCCGGTGGCGAGGGCCGCGATCCGGACATCCGCACCGCGCTGGAGCACATCCAGCCGGCCAGGCCCGCTGCGGCGTCGCAGGTGCTCAAGGAAGGGTCGCAGGGCAAGCAGGTGGGCAAGCTGGAAGCCAATCTATCGGTGCTGGGCTATACCGATGCCGAGGGCAAGGCACTGAACGCGGACAAGCGTTTCGATGCCGATACGCGCCAGGCGGTGGAAGCGTTCCAGCGCGCGCACGGGCTGGAGCCGGTGGATGGCAAGGCCGGCCCGGCAACGCTGGCGGCGATCGACCGTGAGGCGCGCCAGCTGCAGACCGAGCTGGCCGCGCAGGGTCATACCGACGCCAAGGGACGGCCGCTCGGCGTCGATGGTCACCTGGGCGCGGGCACCCGCGAAGCCGTGACGTCCTACCAGACCGCGCATGGTCTGGAGGCCACGGGCGTGGTCGATGCGGCCACCCGCGCGGCGATGGCCACGCCGGCCGCGCCACAGCGCGATGGCGCGCAAGTACCTGCTGCGGCACCCACCCAGCCTGAAGGCACTGGCGTGCGCCCGTTGTCCGATCCGGGCAATCCGCAGCACGTGCTGTACATGGAAACGCTGATGCGCGTGCATGAAGCCGAAGCGGCACGCGGCATTCCCTCCGGCCAGCACAGCGAACGCCTGGCCGGCGCGCTGACCGTGGAAGCGGTACGCGCCGGGCAGCACACCATCGACCGGGTGGAGTTCAACCAGGACGGTTCGATGGCGCGCACGGTGCAGGCCAATGCGATGCGCGACGAATCGGCGTTGAACCGCAACGGGGCGCCGGTGCCGACCGCCGAGGCGGTGAACCAGTCCCTGCAGGACAGCAGCGAGCGTGCGCAGGTCGCCGGTGACCAGCAGCGCGAGCAGCGCCAGATCGACCAGCAGACCCAGCAGCACGGTCCGCGCACCGCGATGGCCTGAACCGCCTGCAACAAAAATGGGCGGCTACCTGGCGTTGAAGCCGGGAAACCGCCCATCCCACCGCGGTGGATCCCGGGGCACTGCCACGGGATGCGTCTGGTTCCGGGGCACCGACCGATGGCCGATTCCCAGGGGATTCCCCGGTGGTGCCGGCCGCTGGCCGGCTCCACGCATACTTCAGGGTTCACGAGGTTGCCGCCCAACGGCCGGCACCACCCGTTATTTTTCGTTCGCGATCAGCTGCACGACGCTGGAGAAATCCAGCTTGCCGCGGCCGGCCTGGTGGTTCATCGAATACAGGTTGCGGGCCAGTTCGCCCAGCGGGATGGAGGCACCGACGCTCATCGCCGCTTCCACCGCCAGGCCCATGTCCTTGAGCATCAGGTCACTGCCGAAACCGCCGCTGTAGCCGCGCGATGCCGGTGCGTTTTCGAGTACACCCGGCCACGGGTTGCACACTTCGGTGGCCCAGCTGCGGCCGGTGCTGACCGCCATCATCTGCGAGAGCACCTTCGGGTCCAGCCCGTGGGCCACGCCGAGGGCGATCGATTCGCCGGTCACGGCCATGATCACGCCAAGGGCCATGTTGTTGCACAGCTTGGCGACCTGGCCGGCACCGCTGGCACCAACGTGGAAGATGTTCTTGCCCATCGCCTGCAGCAACGGGCGCGCGCGCTCGAGCGCATCGGCTTCGCCACCGACGATGAAGGTAAGGGTGCCGGCCTGGGCGCCGGCGGTGCCGCCGGAGACCGGCGCGTCCAGCATCTGCAGGCCACGCGCGGCAGCGGCCTCGGCGACCTTGCGCGCGGTGGCCGGGGCGATCGTGCTGCAGTCGATGACCAGCGCGCCGCCGGGGATGTCGGCGAGCAGGCCATCATCACCGAGGTAGACACCTTCGACATGGCGGCTGGCCGGCAGCATTGAGATCACGATCTCGGCGTCGGTCAGCGTATCCAGCGCGGAGTGCGCGGCGGCGGCGCCGGCGTCGACCGCCGCCTGCACGGCGGCAGGCACCAGGTCGAACACGCGCACGGCGTGGCCAGCCTTGGCCAGGTTGGCGGCCATCGGGCCACCCATGTTGCCCAACCCGATGAATGCAATACGGCTCATGCGAGGCTCCTTTCAGGAACGGTGGTACCGAGGTCGGCGAGCGGATGCGCGGCGTCAGACCAGGGGGATGCGAAGAAGGTCTGGGCCCACGGCGCGGTGGCGTCAGCCAGGGCGCGTGGCTGCCACTGCGGGTTGCGGTCCTTGTCGATCAACAGGGCGCGGATGCCTTCGGCGAAATCGCCGTGGGCGGCGGCATGCAGGGCGGCGATGTACTCGAGGCGATAGACCTCGGCCAGCGACAGGCCCTCGGCCAGGCGCTGCAGCTCGAAGGCAAGCCGGGCCGAGCCGGGCGCACCGGCGGCGAGCATGGCCTGTGCGGTTTTCAGCCAGGCGTCCTCGGTCTCCAACGCGAGGACCGCATCGACGATGGCAACCACATCGTCGCCGTCACACAGCGCATCGATGGCGGCCGCGTTGCGCAGCAGCGGGCCGGTGGCCGCGTCGCTGGCATGCTGCTGCAGCAGTGCGCTGAGCTGGTCGTGGTTACGCTTGGCCTCGGTGCTCCAATGCACCTCGGCGAGGGCGGCGAGCACGGCCTCGCGCTGCGCCTCGGCGATGTGGATATCGGCCAGGCCGGCATAGATGGCATCGCCGGCATTGAGCGGTGCGCCAGTCAACGCCAGGAACAAGCCGCCCCGGCCCGGCACGCGCGGCAGCAACCAGCTGCCGCCCACGTCGGGGAACAGGCCCACGGTGATCTCAGGGAACGCCAGCCTGGAGCGCTCGCTGACCACGCGGTGGCTGGCGCCGGACATCAGTCCGATGYCACCGCCCATGACGATGCCATGGCCCCAGCACAGGATCGGCTTGGGATAGGTGTGGATGGCGTAATCGACGCGATACTCGACGTCGAAGAATTCGGCGGCATAGACGTTGTCGCGGATGTCGGTGCTGCCGCTGGCGCGGTAGTCGACCATGCTGCGATACAGGCTGTGCAGGTCACCGCCGGCGCAGAAGGCTTTCTCGCCCGCGCCCTGCAACACCACCAACGCGATGCCGTCATCGTTGGCCCAGGCCTGCAGCCGCTCGCGCAGCAGGTGCGCCATCGGCAACGAGAAGCCATTGAGCGTGCGCGGGGCATTGAGCGTGGCGATGCCGATGCGCGTGCCATTGTCGGCAGCGCGCTCTTCGAACAGCACCGGTGCTTCGTCGCTGGCGTCGGCGCTGCTCATGCGTTCTTCCACTGCGCGGCGCGCTTTTCCAGGAAGGCGCTCACGCCCTCGACCTGGTCGGCGCTGTCGAACAGATCGACGAAGGCTTCGCGCTCGGCCACCAGCGCCGAGCCATGGGTGCCGGTGCGGGTGGCCTGCACCAGGGTCTTGCAGGCGGCGATGCTGGTCGGGCTCTGCTTGCCGGCCTTGTGCGCCCACTCCAGCGCCAGCGCCTTGGCGGCACCCTTGCCGACCTTCTCTTCGACCAGGCCGATGCGCAGCGCGGTGTCTGCATCGATGCGCTCGCCGAGCAGGATCATGCGCTTGGCCCAGCCTTCGCCGACCAGGCGCGGCAGGTTCTGGGTGCCGCCGGCGCACGGCAGCAGGCCGACGGTGGCCTCCGGCAATGCAACCTGGGCGTGTTCTTCGATGATGCGCAGGTCGCAGGCCAGCGCACATTCCAGGCCGCCGCCCATCGCATAGCCGTTGATCGCGGCGATGGACACGCCACGGAAACCGGACAAGGCTTCAAAGGCTTCACCGAAGCGGCGTGCGGCTTCGCGTGCGGCAGCCTTGTCGCCTGACGCGAACTGCTTCAGGTCGGCACCGGCCGAGAAGAACTTCTCGCCGTCACCGGTGATCACCAGGGCGTAGATGGCCTTGTCGGCATTGAGCGCACCAACCAGGTCGCGCAGCGCGGACAAGCTGTGCACGGTCCAGGTGTGGGCCGGCGGCTTGTTGAGCGTGATGACCGCGACGTGGCCGTCGGCCTCGACCTTCAGGCCGACATGTTCATGCGTACGCCAATCCATCATCGCAGTTCCTCTTCGGTGTTGAGCAGGTGGCGGGCCACGATCACCCGCATGATCTCGTTGGTGCCTTCCAGGATCTGGTGCACGCGCGAATCGCGCAGCAGACGTTCGATCGGGTATTCGCGGATATAGCCGTAGCCACCGTGGATCTGCAGCGCCTCGTTGCAGATGTTGAAACCGGCATCGGTAGCGAAACGTTTGGCCATGGCGCACCACACGTTGGCATCGCTGGCCCCGGCATCGAGCTTGCGCGCGGCGGTGTGCACCATCTGGCGCGCGGCGACCAGTTCGATGGCCATGTCGGCCAGCTTGAACTGCAATGCCTGGAACTCGGCCAGCGCCTTGCCGAACTGGCGGCGCTCGCCCATGTAGCGGCGCGCCGCATCCAGTGCGCCCTGGGCCGCACCCAGCGAGCAGGCGGCGATGTTGATCCGCCCGCCATCCAGACCCTTCATGGCCAGCTTGAAGCCGCCACCCTCCTCTCCCAACAGGTGGCTGACCGGGACGCGCACGTTCTCGAAGGTGATGCCGCGGGTGGGCTGGCTGTTCCAGCCCATCTTCTCTTCCTTGCGGCCGTAGCTGATGCCCGGCAGGTCGGCCGGCACCGCGATCGCGCTGATGCCACCTGCGCCGGCACCGCCGGTGCGCGCCATCACCACCAGCAGTTCGGTGGCACCGGCGCCGGAGATGAAGGCCTTGGACCCATTCAACACGTAGTGGTCGCCATCGCGCACCGCGCTGGTCTTCAGCGAGGCTGCATCCGAGCCGGCACCTGGCTCGGTCAGGCAGTACGAAGCCAGCTTGGTGCCGGACGAGAGGTCTGCACCCCACTCCGCACGCAGGCTCTCCTGGCCCCACTTGGCCACCATCCACGACGCCATGTTGTGGATGCTGACATAGGCCGCCGTGGACGGATCCACGTTGGCGAGCTCCTCGATGACGACGGCGGCATCCAGACGGCTCAAGCCGCTGCCACCTACCTCGGGGTCCATGTACAAACCGCAGAACCCGAGTTCCCCTGCCTTGGCGATCGCCTCGCGCGGAAAGATGCCCTCCGCATCCCATCGCGCGGCGTGCGGCGCCAGTTCGGCCTGGGCGAAGTCGCGCGCGGCTTCTCTATAGGCCTGCTGCGCTTCGTCGAGTTCCGTCGTCATCGAGTGGCTCATGGTCGAACTCCGTTGTTGCTTACTTCAGGCTGATGGTGGTGTTGACGCCATGACCCAGCGTCTCGTCATCGAACCAGCGCGAGGTGATCGTCTTGGTCTGGGTGTAGAACATCACCACCTGCTTGCCGTACGGGCCCAGGTCGCCGAGCTTGGACGCGCGCGAACCGGTGAACGAGAACAGCGGCACCGGCACCGGGATCGGCACGTTGATGCCGACCTGGCCGACGTCGATGTCTTCCTGGAACTTGCGCGCGGCCGCACCGGACTGGGTGAACAGCGCGGTGCCATTGCCGTTCGGGTTGGCGTTGATCAGTGCGATGGCGTCTTCCAGCGTCTCCGCTTCCAGGATCACCAGCACCGGCCCGAAGATTTCCTCGTCGTACACGCGCATGCCCGGGGTGACGCCGGCGAAGATGGTCGGGCCAACGAAGTTGCCCTTCTCGAAGCCGTCCACCTGCGGGTTGCGGCCGTCGAGCACCAGCTTGGCGCCCTGCTCCACGCCCGAGGCGATCAGGCCTTCGACGCGTTCACGCGCGGCGCAGGAAATCACCGGGCCGACATCGGTACCGCTGACGCTGCCCGCGCTGACCTTGAGCGTCTTCGCCTTGGCGACCAGGTCCGGCACCCACTCCCGCGCTTCGCCGACCAGCACCAGGGTGGAGGCGGCCATGCAGCGCTGACCGGCGGCCCCGAAGGCAGCGCCAACCATCGCGTTGAGGCTCTGTTCCTTGTTCGCGTCCGGCAGCACCACGGCGTGGTTCTTGGCGCCCATCATGCACTGCACGCGCTTGCCGGCCAGCGAGGCGCGGTTGTACACGTGGGTGCCGACGCGGGTGGAACCGACGAACGAGACGGCCTTGATATCCGGGTGGTCGCAGATCGCGTTGACCACGTCTTCGCCGCCGTGGACGACGTTGAGCACGCCCTTGGGAATGCCCGCCTCCAGCGCCAGTTCGACCAGGCGCATGGTGACCATCGGGTCCTGTTCGGACGGCTTGAGGATGAAGGTGTTGCCGGTGGCGATGGCCATCGGGAACATCCACAGCGGAATCATCGCCGGGAAGTTGAACGGGGTGATGCCCGCGCACACGCCCAGCGGCTGCAGCAGGGTGTAGGTGTCCACGCCGTTGGCCACGTTGTTGGCCAGTTCGCCGAGCTGCAGGTTGCCGATGGCGGCAGCGTGCTCGACCACTTCCAGGCCGCGGAACACATCGCCTTCGGCGTCCGGCACGGTCTTGCCCTGCTCGGCGCTGAGGATGTGGGCCAGCTCGCTCATGTTCTCGCGGATCAGCTGCTGGTACTTCAGGAAGATGCGCGCGCGGGTGCCGATCGGGGTCTTGCGCCAGGTCTTGAAGGCTTCTTTGGCAGAGGCCACGGCGGCATCGACTTCACCGGGGGTGGCGAACGGCACCTGGGCCAGCACGTCCTGGGTGGCCGGGTTGACCACGTTCTGCCAATGCGAGCTGGTCGATTCGATGAACTGGCCATCGATCAACATGCGGATACGGGGCGCTGCAACAGTCATGGACAATCCCGGCGGGTCGAAAGTTGTTGGCATTATTCACAGTGCCACCCTCGATTTCCGGCCTGTATGCGCTTAATCTGGCCAATGCCCGCTACGATTCTTGTGAATTCTGTGAATAGCCAGCCCGTCCAACGCCAGATCGGCCTGCGCCTGCTCAAGCTGCGCGAGCAGCGCGGCTACAGCCAGATCGCGCTGGCGCGGGCATTGGGGTTGTCGGCCAGTTACCTGAACCAGATCGAGCGTAACAAGCGCCCGCTCACCCCCGCGGTGCAGGCCAGGCTGCGTGAGGTATTGGGCGACGTTACCGACCTGTTCGACGTAGATGAGCCCGGCGCGCTGCAGGAGGCGCTCGGCGAGACGCTGCGCGACCTGGGCCTGGACGATGTAAGCAGCACCGAGCTGCGCGCGATGGCCGGCAACCTGCCACAGGTGAGCCGCGCCCTGCTCGACCTGCACCGCCGGCACCTGATGCTGCGCGAGCATGCCGCCGCGCTGGAGTTCCAGCTGGGCGATGTGCATGCCGGGCAGGCGTTACCGGCCGGGGACCAGGTGCGCGACTTCTTCAACCGCATGCACAACCACATCCCCGAGCTGGACGACCTGGCCGAGCAGTTGTTCGGCGAGTGGGGGCTGGTGGCCGGGCATGTCGCCCCCCGCCTGCGCCAGCTGCTGGCCGACCGCCACGGCGTGCTGGCCGAAGTGGCGCCGCTGCAGGCCGGGCGCGAGAAGCGGGTCTACGATGGCGGCAGCCGCACGCTGTGGCTGCCGGACTATCTGGAACCGGGCCAGCAGGCGTTCCAGATGGCGGCCGAGCTGGCGTTGCTGGGCTATGCAGCGCAGATCGATGCGGTGATCGCGCGCGCGGGCTTCCGCGACGCCGAGCAGATCGCGCAGGCGCGGATCGGCATGTCCAACTACTTCGCGGGTGCACTGGTGATGCCGTATGCGCAGTTCCTGCGCGCCGCCGAGCACAGCGCCTACGACATCGATGCGCTGGCCCATCGCTTCGGCGTGGGCTTCGAGGCCGTCTGCCATCGCTTGAGCACGCTGGCGCGACGCAGCGCACCCGGCCTGCCGTTCTTCTTCATCCGCGTGGACCGCGCCGGCAATGTCTCCAAGCGGCATTCGGCCACCGATTTCCACTTCTCACAGGTGGGCGGCTCGTGCCCGCTGTGGATCGTCTACGAGGCGTTCAACCAGCCCGGCCGGGTGCTGACCCAGACCGCGCGCATGCCCGACGGGCGCCGCCACTTCTGGCTGGCGCGGCAGGTAAGCAGCGGTCCGATCGGGCATGGGCAGCCGCGCAAGACCTTCGCCGTGGCGCTGGGCTGCGATCTGCAGCATGCCGAGCGGCTGATCTATTCGCGCGGCCTGGACATCCAGAGCCCGGGCAACTCGGTGTCGATCGGGCCGGGCTGCCGGGTGTGCCCGCGCGAAGATTGCATGCAACGCGCCTTCGCGCAGCTGCCCGGCCGCAGGTAGAGTCGACCGTTGGCCGACTTGCATCCAGCGCCAGGAAGGCTCGACCCACCGTAGAGTCGACCGTTGGTCGACTACCCTCCGACGCCAGGAAGGTTCGACCCCACCGTAGAGTCGACCGTTGGTCGACTACCCTCCGACGCCAGGAAGGTTCGACCCCGGTGCGAAGAGCAGCCGACCAACGGTCGGTTTTACCGGATCGGGAAGCGCGCTGTCCCGGCTCAATAAATCGGCGTGACCTTCATCTGCGGCAGCGGGCGCGGGGCGCCTTCGGTGAGGTCCGGGCCGAGGTCTTCCCAGTGCTGGCCCTGCTCGACCATGTGCCGCCACAACCGCTGCGATTCACGCCGTTTGTCCTCCGAGGTCAGCCGGTACGACGGCGGGGGCGGTTCGCCGAGGGCCACGGTCTGGTAGGCGTCGGTCCAGGCCGCCACACGCTGGTCGGGGTCGTCGGTGCGCGCGATTTCCAGCGTGTAGCGCTGGTAGGCCGAGGCCAGGTTGCGCCAGCGGATCCAGTAGTGGTTCTGGAAGGAGAACCCGCAGAAGCGTTCACCGGCCACGCTGCCCTTGGCGGCGATGCGGCCAAGCACATCCTGCGGCATGTCCAGGTTCATGCCGCCTTCGTCGCCGTGCAGCGATACGTGCACGATGCGGTCGCGGTAACCGGGCGCGCGGGCCTGCAGCACGTCGCGCCAGTTCTGCATGGTCGACACGATGGAAAACAGGAAGCCGGCCATCTCCGCCGCGGCGAGCGGCTGGGCGATGGCATGGTAGCTGCGCTGCCAGCCCTGGCGGTTTTCGGTGGGCAGGAACACCGCCTGTTCGATCGGGTCCTTGCCCATGTCCAGCACGCTGACCGCGTCGGCATGGCGCGGATACACCAGGTTGATGCCGAAGGTGGGCCAGCGTGGCAACGCGGCGTCGAACAGGTGGATGGGGAAGTTGCTGCTGATGCCGCCATCGGAGAACCAGCACACGCGGAAGGCGGTGATCGCCGGGCCGCAGTTCTGCCCGCCGCGGGTCAGCCCTTCCATGCTCTCGGCGACGGTACTCTTTTCGCGTCTCGTTGCTGTCTCCACCGCGGGCTCACAACGCCGCTCGCGTCGCGCCGGCTCATGCAACGGCACCGCGCTGATCAGCAGCGGGAAGCTCAGGCTCATGCGCGTGGCCACCAGCACCGGCAGCCGGTCCCCATCCACCAGGCGGTAATAGTCGCGCCCGTCGATGTGCTCGGGCGCGCCGGCCTGTGCCATCAGCCAGTCCACCACGCTGGCCGGGAACAGCTGGGCGAACTCCTCGCGCACGAACCAGAAGTGCGCGGCACTGAACGGCAGCGTGCGCGGCTCGGTATGCGAGATGCAGGTGGTGATCATCTTCAGGCTGATCGCCTGCTCGGCAGCGGGTTCGCCGAGGTAGCGTGGCGCCTGGTGCAGGTCGCCAAAGGTCAGCGGTTGTCCCAGGGGTTTGCCCGACAGCGTCTGCAGGCGCTCGTGCAGCCAGTCGGTCAGCGCGGGCGTGGCAGCGCCGGCCTGGGTGCTGCCATCGCACAGGCCGAGCAGGTTGCGCCGCGCCACCCGTGCCACCCGCAGCGCCGACGCCAGCACGCCGGCGCCGTACGCGCACAGCAGCGACGGCAGCAACGTGGCCAGTACCCCGTCCACGCCGGCGGCCAGCCAGCCGATACCGAGCAGGACGACCAGGGAGGCCAGCAGTTCGAGCGGTGCGATCGCGAACACCGCCGCGAGCAGGCAGGCGATCTTGCGCGGCAGGCTGGATTTGCCGGTGAGCATCACCAGCAGCCGGTAGGCGGTGCGCGCGCCGGGGGCTGGCTGGAACAGGCTGTAGATGAAGCCGCGCGTGGACAGTTGCGCCGATACCGCCGCCAGCCCGGGGAAGCCCACCTCATCGGCCACCGCCTCGCCGCTGTGGCGACGACGGTCGCCACACGCCGCGGCCGCGGCAACGGCCGCGGCGATCGCCCCGGCCGAGGTGCCGCCGATGTTCTTGAAGCGGTACTGGCGGGCCAGCGACAGCACCGCGTTGGGATACACGATGCCGCTGGTGATGCCGCCCTTCATGACCAGATCGCAGTACTTGTCCGCCACGTCGCGCCCTCTGTCCACCCACCGCGCGCCCTGCCCGCGCATGCCCCCGTCCGTGGGCCTCCGGCGCCTCCGTGCTGCTGCAGTGTGGCGCCCGCGTGTGCCCGCACGGTGACGGGATGTTCAAGCGGGGCCAGGGGGACAGTATCGCCGACGGTCTTCTCAGGGCCTGAGAACGGCGCCGCCGTTACGGCTGCTTCACGCCGCCGGACTGCGGTACCCGCCGCAGCTTGGACAGGTCGTAGCCGAGCGCGGCGATACGGGCGGTGGCCTTGTTGTAGTCGGCGTCGGACATCTTCGGCGTGCGCGACATCAGCCACACGTAATCGCGCTTGCTGCGTCCGACGATGGTCTGCTGGTAGTCCGCGTCCAGGTAGACGATCACGTACTCGGCCTTGATCGGCCAGATGAACTGCATGCCCCACTCGGCCCCGTTCGTGCCCGGCTTCACCGTGCCAACCGGATGCATGGTCTTGACCGGTGCATCGAAGCTGCCCTTGCGGTAGCGGAAGGTAGTCTGGATGCGACCGTCCGGGCGCAGTGCATACGACTCGACCGCATCGAAGGCGTTGCGCTCGGGTCGGCTGGGGATATGCGCGATGACGTACCAGTCGCCCATGAAGCGCGGTACGTCCACTTCGGCCACCGGTGGGATGGGACGGGTGTTGCCGCCGCAGCCTAGCATCAGGCTGGCCAGCAGCAGCGGAACGACGGCACGGATCGACATGGCGATTTCCTCGGGGGACGTGGGATGTTCACGGGCGGGCGAACAGGTAATGGGCCACTTGCCACTGCTGGCCATTCTGGTAACCGAACAGTTCGGCACAGGCCATCCAGAACATGCGCCAGCGCTGCGCCCACAGCGCTGCCGACGGCGCGCCGTAGCATTGGCGCATGACCTCCAGCACGGCATCGCGCTCGCGATCCTGGTTGGCCAGCCAATGGTTGGCGGTGCGTTCGTAATGGGTACCGTCGAGCAGCCAGCGCTGCTGAAGGTGCAGGTGCTGCTGGAAGCACAGCAGGGTATCGGCGGCCGGCATCAGGCCACCGGTGAAGAAATGGCGGCCCATCCAGTTGTCTTCGCCGTCGGTCTCGAAGGGGTACATCAGCGTGCGATGCACGAAGATGTGCACGAACAGCTTGCCCTCCGGACGCAGCCAGCCGTGGATGCGCTGCAGCAGCTGCTGGTAGTTGCGCATGTGCTCGAACATTTCGATGGAGACGCAGCGGTCGAACGTCCCTGCGCCCAGCGTGAGGTGGTTGACGTCGCGGGTGAGCACGGTGACGTTGACCAGGCCGCGCAGGCGGCACTGCGCCTGGATGTGCTCGCGCTGGCTGTTGGAGTTGGACACGGCGGTGATGCGCGCATTCGGATAGTGCTCGGCCATCCACAGCGTCAGCGAGCCCCAGCCGCAGCCCAACTCCAGGATGTCCTGGCCATCGGCAAGCTGCGCGCGTTGCCCGTACAGCGCCAGCATCGCCTCTTCCGCTTCGTCCAGGGTCTCGGTGCCGGTGGGGTAGTAACAGCTGCTGTACTTGAAGCGCTTGCCCAGGCACAGCTCGAAGAAGCGCGCCGGCACTTCGTAGTGCTGGCGGTTGGCGGCATCCACGTGCAGCGCCACCGCGCTGTGCGAGAGCCCGGCGATGCGCTCGGCGAAACGCTGCGACTGTGCCTCCTGGCCACCGGCCAGTTCCTCGCGCAGGCGCTGCTCGCATTGGCGGCGGATACCCAGGCGCAGCAGCGCGTCTGGCAGCAGGCCGCGCTCGGCCAGGCCGGTCAGGCCTGCGGCGTGGTCGGGCGCGGGCAGGTAGTCACTGGCGGCATTCACGGGGACGGCTCCTTGCGGGGGTGCGATGTGCGGGAGGGAAACCAGGGGAACAGCATCGGCGTGGTGCGCTGGTACTCGCGGTAGTCCTCACCGCGCGTCCGCAGCGCCTGCGCCTCGGTGAACGGAATGCCGCTCACCCAGCGCAGGAACACGTACATCACCAGCGGGCCGGACCACGCCAGCCACCACAGCGGCGACTGCACCGCCAGCAGCACGTAGGTGAACCAGTGCAGCCATTCGAAGAAGTAGTTGGGATGGCGCGAGTAGCGCCACAGGCCGTCGCGGCAGGTCTTGCCCTTGTTGGCCGGATTGGCACGGAAGCGCGCCAGCTGGCGGTCGGCGATGGCTTCGCCACCGACACTGAGCAGCCAGACCGCCACCGCGCCGATGATCCAGCCGATCCCATCGCGCTGCGGGTTGTGGGTGACCGCCACGAACGGCAGCGCGAACAGCACGATCAACAGCGCCTGGAACTGGAAGAAGCCGAAAATCTTGCCTTGGTGGCCATTCCAGTGCTTGCGCAGGTGCTGGTAGCGCCCATCCTCGGGTTCGCTGCGTACGCGGTGCCACAGATGCAGGGCCAGCCGCGATCCCCACAGCCCGCCCAGCACCGCCAGGGTGATGCGCGGCGCGGCGGCACCGTCGCCAAGCAGGGCCAGCAGCAGCGCCGAGGCGCCCACGCCTTTGGCCCAGAGCACATCGACCACGCCGATGTTCTGGTGGCGACGCTGCCACCACCACCCCCAGCTCATGATCACCGCGGCATACAGCCACACCCACCACAACAGCTTCATGCGTGTTCTCCCGATCCATCAGTAAGGGGGCGCGAGGGCGTGCGCTGCCAGTGGCGCGCGCAGGCCGCCAACAAGGGCAACGCCATCGACCAGCCGATGCCGAGCAGGACCACGCCGCGCCAGTGCGGTTCACTGAAGCTCACCGATGCCCAGCCACGGGCGGCGGACAGGTACGCCAGCGGTGCCAGCAGCAGACCGACCAGGGCGGCGATGCGCAGGTGCCGCTGCAGCACGGCAAAGGACACCGTCAGGGTCATCGCGAACGCGGCCCACAGTGCCAGGATCCACACCGGCGCCAGCCAGGCCGGATCGTTGCCGGCGGCGTACCGCACCCAGCCCGAGCCGGCAGCCACGCCATCCACCAGCAGCCCGCACAGCAGGGCCACGCCGAGCAGCCGGATCTCGACACCGGGCTGCGGCGACAGCGCCAGCTGGCTGCCCACGTACACCGCCGCCGCCAGCAGCGCCGGCCAGCGCAGGCCGTGCCCCGCGCCGATCACCGCACACAGCCACACCAGCTGGTTGCCGATCACGTTGGCCCAGAAGCGCAGCATCTCAGGCGGCCGTTCCGGCCAGCGGCGGGCGATGGCCCGGGCGCGCCATCAGCAGGTGCGAGACGCCGATCGAACGTTCCAGGAAGCCGCCTTCGCAGTAGGCCAGGTAGAACTCCCACATCCGGATGAAACGCTCATCGAAGCCCTGCGCCCGCACCGCCGGCAGCTGCGCCAGAAAGCGCTGCCGCCAGTCGCGCAGGGTCAGCGCGTAGGACTGGCCAAAGTCGTGCTGGCCGATCAACTGCAGATCGCTGCTGCGGGTCTTGGCGGCGATGATCGCGTTGATCGAGGGAATGAAGCTGCCGGGGAACACGAAGCGCTTGATGTAGTCCACGCTGCGCCGCGCCTGTTCGTAGCGCTGGTCTTCGATGGTGATGGCCTGCAGCAGGGCCAGCCCGTCCGGCTTGAGCAGGCGGGTGAGCGTGCCGAAGTAGGTGTCCAGGTACTGCGCGCCGATCGCCTCGATCATCTCGATGGAGACCAGCTTGTCGTATTGGCCTTCCAGGTCGCGGTAGTCCTTGAGCAGCAGCGTCACCTTGTCCTGCAGGCCGGCCGCTTCGACGCGCTTTTTGGCCAACGTGTACTGCTCCACCGAGATGGTGGTGGTGGTGACGTGGCAGCCGATCTCGGCGGCGGCGTACAGCGCGAAGCCGCCCCAGCCGGTACCGATCTCGACCACGTGGTCCTCGGCGGTGAGCTGCAGCTGCTCGCAGATGCGCGCCAGCTTGCGTCGCGAGGCGACCTCCAGCGGGTCGCTGGGCGCGGCATACAGGGCCGAGGAGTACATCAGGTCGCTGGACAGGAACAGCGAGAAGAACGGATTGCCCAGGTCGTAGTGCGCGGCGATGTTGCGGCGGCTGCCTTCGCGGGTGTTGCGGCGCAGCCGGTTCCAGCCTTTGAGCAGCCAGCCGCCCACGCGCGCCACGCCACGCTCCATGCCATCGAGCAGGTCGCGGTTGCGCACCAGCAACTGCACCAGCGCGACCAGGTCGCTGCACCGCCAGTCGCCACGGATGTAGGCCTCGCCGGCACCGACGCTGCCCTGCGCGGCCACCGCGCGGTAGAACGCCGGATCGTCCACCCACACGGTGACGCGCAACGGCGCGGCGGGATCGCCCAGCAGCACGTCGCCGGCCGCATCGCGCAGCTGCAGGCAGCCATCGTGCAGCGGGGCGAGCTGGGCCAGCAGGCGCGTGCGCAGGAAGCGCTCCAGCGCGCTGGGCATCGGCAGCGCGGCAGGCCGGGTCATGTCGTTCATGGGCGTTTTCCAGCAAGCGAAGGGTGGTCGTGGACGGGGTTGCGCTTGAGCCACAGCCGCAGGGCCTGCCAATGGATGGCCGCCACCACCTGCAGGGTCATCAGCGGATAGCGCAGCAGCACGCCGGCCAGGCCGGCACCGGTAAGGGGACGCCGCTGCAGCACCAGGTCGGCGTCGAACTGGCGCGTCCCCTCGCGCCAGACCTGCATGTGCACGTGCAGGTCATCGCCCGGGGCGGTAAAGCGCCAGCGGTAGCGGCAGTCCATCTGCATGAACGGGGACACGTGGAACTGCTTGTCGAATTCCCAGGCCAGCGCGCGGCCCTGGGCATCGGCACTGGTCACCGGCAGCACGTAGGCGTGCCGCTCTTTCCACGGCGTGTTGGTGATTTCGGCAACGATGCACTCCAGCGTGATGCCGTCGGCGGCGTAGCAGTAGTAGAAGCTGACCGGGTTGAACACATGGCCGGCGTAGCGCAGGTGGGTGAGCAGGCGGATCGGCCCCGATGGCGCGCGGCCCAATGCCTCGGTGATGCGCGCACGGACTGCATCGGCCAGTGGCTGATCGGGATCGCCGAGATAGTCGCTGCGGCGGAACTCGGCCACGTTGCGGCGACCCACCGACCACAGCCAGCGCCGTTGGAACACGGTGTCCAGCTCATCCAGGTCGAGCAGCAGCTGCGCCACCGGATAGCCGAAGGCGTGCGCGTGCGGCGCGTGCCGGCGATGGCGCATCCGACCGCGATACAGCGCACTGGCGGTCATGCCGGCAGGGCCTGCGACAGCGGCCAATACGACTCGGCATCGAGCGTCTGCAGCGCATCGACCACGCGCCGCGCACTGCGGATGCCGTCTTCGTGGAAGCCCCAGCCCCAGTACGCGCCGGCAAACCAGGTGCGGCGCCGTCCCTGGATCTCGGCCCAGCGCTGCTGCGCACGCACCATGGCATGGTCGTGCACCGGATGGGCGTACTGCAGCTGGCGCAGCACCTTGCTCGGGTCGATCGCCGCGGTGCGGTTCAAGGTGACCACCAGCGGCGTGGGCGTATCGATGCCCTGCAGCTGGTTCATCAGGTAACTGACCGTGCACGGCGCCAGCGGGCTGGCCGGCACATGCGCGTTCCACGCCGCCCACGCCTTGCGGTTGCGGGGCAGCAGGCTTGCATCGGTATGCAGGACGACCTCGTTGGGCTGGTAGCGGATCGCGCCGAGCACGCTGCGTTCGGCCGCGTCCGCATCGGAGAGCAGCGCCAGCGCCTGGTCGCTGTGGCAGGCCAGCACCATCTGGTCGAACCCCTCCAGCCCGGCCGCACTGTGCACGCGCACGCCATGTTCGTGACGCTCCACCCCGAACACCCGGCAATCCAGCCGCTCGCGGACCTGCCAGCGCCGGCGCATCGCCTCGATGTAGCGCGACGACCCGCCCTGCACCACCCGCCACGGCGCCCGGCCGCTGACCTGCAGCATCTGGTGGTTGGCCATGAACTGCACCAGGTAGCGCGCGGGGAACGCGGTGAGGCTGGCGGTCGGCGAGGACCACAGCGCAGAGGCCATCGGCAGCAGGTGCTCATCGATGAACGCACGGCCGTACTTGCCGGCGCTCAGGTAGTCGCCGAGCGACGGGCCCTCGTCGTCACCGAGCAGCAGCGCGGGCGCCTCGCGATAGAAGCGGCGCAGGTCGGCCAGCATGCCCCAGAAGCGCGGCGAGACCAGGTTGCGGCGTTGGCAGAACAGTCCGTCCAGCGAGGTGGCGTTGTATTCCAGCCCACTGCGCTCGCTATGCACCGAAAAACTCATCGTGGTCGGCTGCGAGGCGACGTTGAGCTCATCGAACAACGCGCTCAACAGCGGGTAGTGCAGCGGGTTGAACACGATGAAACCGGTGTCCACCGCCTGCGTGCGGCCGTCCACGTGTACCTGATGGGTGTGCGTGTGGCCGCCGAGATAGTCGTTGGCCTCGAACAGCGTCACTTCGTGCTGCTGGCCCAGCCACCAGGCACTGGCAAGGCCGGCGATGCCCGATCCGATGACTGCGATGCGCATGTCAGTGCTCCGCCTTGGTCAGCACCCAGGCCGGAACCGGCTTGAGATCGCGCACCAGGCCAAGCGCGGCCATCAGCCGCAGGCCGTACCAGGTGACGTCCACTTCCCACCAGTAGAAACCCTGGCGTGCGGTGCCCGGGAAGAAATGGTGGTTGTTGTGCCAGCCTTCGCCGAAGGTCAGCAGCGCCAGCCACAGGTTGTTGCGGCTGTCGTCGCCGGTGGCAAAGCGCTGCCGGCCGAACCGGTGCGCCAGTGAGTTGATCGTCACCGTGGCGTGGAACAGCACGATGGTGGAAATGAAGAAGCCCCACACCAGCATCTGTCCGCCACTGGTGCCCCACGAGGGCGCGATGTGTTCCAGCAGCGTGCCCAGGCCGAACAACGCGGCCGCCAACGCGACCGGCACCAGGGTGTCGAAGCGGTCCAGCCAGCGCAGTTCGGGATACTTGGCCAGGTCCGGGATGCGGTCCCAGTCGGTGCGGAACCCTTCAGTGGTGAGGAACCAGCCCATGTGGCTCCACCAGAAGCCATGCACCGAGGGCGAATGCGGATCGGCGGCGGTATCGGTGTGGCGATGGTGGTTGCGATGGTGCGCGGCCCACCACAGCGGCCCCCGCTGCACGCTGGCGGCACCGATCAGCGCGAACACGAACTGCACCACGCGCGAGGTGCGGAAGGTGCGGTGCGAGAAGTAGCGATGGTAGAAGGCGGTGATCGCGAACATGCGCACGGCGTACAGCGCCACCGCCACAGCGACCGCTACCCACGACACGCCCACCCAGATGACGGCGAAGCAGGCCAGGTGCATTGCCGCGAACGGGATCGCGCGCAGCCAGTCCACGCGCGTGGCCGCCTCGGCTGCCACCGGCGTGTCGGCACTGGTATCGAACCAGCGCCGCACGGTGGCCCAAGGGCCACGTCGGGGCTTGCGTGCTGCAGCAGTGGCGGGTCCGGCCGACATTTCGCGCATCTCCTGGCGTTCTTGTCAGGAGATACGGGAATCAGGGCCATCCGGATGCACGAATCCGGAAATAAATCGCGTTTTACAGCGTGGCGATGTCGCCTTTGGCAACAATCGGCCCGGTCGGGACACCCTGCGGCGCACCGCCGGCCGGCTCCAACGTGACCGCGAGCACAGATCCGTTCACCAGCGCATCACGCAGTGCATCGGGCACCGTCACGGTGTGGGCGCGGTTGATGGACACCAGGCCCAGCGAGCGTGGCGTGCCGCCGGCGGGAATCAGCCACAGCTCGGGCGCGCGTCCGGCCGCATCGGCGGCCGTCGGCACCGGCACCATCAGCACCTTGCCCTGGGCCTTGTCCACCGACGCGAGCCAGCCGGGGCTGCCATCGTCATGCAGCAACGGGGTGACCGGTCGGGTCGCCTGCTGCGGTTCGGCGGGTGTCGGCGGCGCGGTCGGTGTGACCGCCACCGGCGTGGTCACCGGCGTCACCGGCTCCAGGTCGCGACGGCTGAATACCGCCACCAGCGCCACCACGGCCGCCAACGCGGTCATGCCCTGCCAGAATCCGGTGCGCTGCCACGCACGTGGTGCATTCGTCGATACCGACGACCAGCCCAGCGAGGTGCGGATGCGCGGCCACAGATGCGCCGGGACCACTTCACTGCCCATCGCGTCCAGCATCGGGGCCAGGCGGTGTTCCCACTGCGTCACCAGCCGGGCAAATCCGGGGTCGCTGGCGATGCGACGTTCCACGTCCGCCCGCTGGTCCGCGTCGAGCACGCCGAGCACGTACTCGCCGGCCAGGATGTCGGCACTGGGCGGCTGGCCGTCGTCAGGCAGATCGTGGCCGTCGCGGAGGTTCATTGTTCCAGGCACACCCGCAGTTGGCCCAGGCCGCGGCGGATCCAGCTCTTCACCGAGCCCAGCGGCGAGCCGATCCGGCGCGCCAGTTCCTCATAGCTGGCGCCCTCCAGGAACGCCAACCGGATCAGCGAGCGCCGACGCGGTTCCAGCGTGTCCAGGCAGCCGTCCAAGCGCTGTCGATCGGAGGCCTGTTCGGCCACCTGCGCCGGTTGCGGGGCGAAATCGGGAATTTCATCGGCCACCGACAGATCATCCAGCGGACGTGGGGGCGCCGCGCGCAGGCGGTCGATCGCGCGGTTGCGCGCCATCATCGACAACCAGGTCATGGCCCCCGCCTTGGCACGATCAAACTGCGCAGCCTTGTGCCAGACACGGGTAAATACGTCCTGCAGCACCTCTTCGGCATCGCTGCGGTCGCGCAGCACGTGCAGGCAGATCGCGAACAGGCGCCCCGACGCCAACTGGTAGACCGACTCGAATGCCTGGCGATCGCCAGCGGCGACCCGGCCGAGCAGGTCATCAAGGCGCCGCGCGGCGCCGGATTCGGCAGTGTCCAGCTCAGGCATCGCAGGCTCAATGTCGGCAGGGGGACAGAGTGCATCGTCGTCGCTGCGGACGCGCTCTGCAAGGGGGCGTTCAACCGCTGCATGTGCGCACCAGCGGCTGTTGGCGTGCCGCGCCCAGTTCTGCGGCGGTCGCAGCGACCGGCGCCTCGGGGAACTCCACCCGCACCTGCGGGTAGCGGCCGCGCTCATCACGCACGTTGCCGGTGCCGCTGAACTGCAGCAGGCGCGGACTGTTGCGGGCATACACCAGGTTCACCGCCGGCACCGCAAAGCCGAACCAGGCATCCAGGCGCATCTGCAGCTGTTCGGCCGGTTGACCCTGCCAGCTCACCGCCGCACTGCGCTGCAGCTTCAGCGGGACCAGCCGCTGGCGACTGGGCAGCAGGAACTGGAAGGCCACCGGGCGCCCGGCCTGCAGGGCCTCCCAGTGGCCGAGCACGGCCGCGTCGAAACCGGCATCGACCACCGCATCGGACGGAATCGCGATGGCACGGCTGACCCGCTCGGCGCTTGCACCTTCCCGCACGTACACGGTGCGCCCGGCGGCACTGCCTTGCAGACCCTCCTGGTAGCCGTTGCGGGCATCCTCGAAGGCGAAGTCCGGGGTCTGCGCGTTGCCTTGCGGGGTCATCCACTTGCGCGCGAAGGCGCGCCCGTCGGCGCAGCGGTACAGCACCAGCCGCGCGCGTGCAGACGGCGGCCCCTGCAACCAGTGGGTCTCGCGATACAGCAGGCGGCCATCGGCCGGCGCGTAGGCGCGGCCTTCCTGGCGTTGCACCTGCTGCGCGGCGGCGGGCAGCACCGGGCACAGCAGCAGCAACAGCAACGAGGGCATCGGGGGACGGCGCATGCGTGGCTCCACGTGGGGGTCGTGGGCAGATACGCAGCCAGCGGCGCGGCGGATGCAGTGGGACCTGGCGCGTAAGCAGGTTCCCTGGGTTTGCAAAAACGATGCGGTGGTGACGAAAACAGACGGCTTCAGCAGGGCGGCGCCTGCGCGGAAACCCCGAGCCCGACGAACCCGCAGGATCGATACCTGAAATCGATGACTCGCGCCGCGCTGACGTGACCGCATGCGCATTCGCGTACGCAAATCTCCGAGAGCATCAAGAGCGAGGCCTGTCTGATAAACCGGCGTGCGAAGGAATGGATCCAAATAGTCTCGATTGACGATACTACTGCCGAGCGATATCATGAAAATCACGGAAATTCGTCATGCCCATCGTCTCTTTCCGGTGCATCACTACCAAGAGCGTGTTCATCGGTAGGCGCATCCGGAAATTCCAGGATATCCAACGCGTTGCACTGCGGAAGCTCGCCATGCTGGATGCCGCCGTTCGGCTTGATGACCTGCGCATTCCACCAGCCAATCGACTGGAGCCACTGCGTGCCAATCGTGCGGGTCAGCACGGCATTCGGGTCAACGACCAGTACCGACTGTGCTTCACATGGACCGATGCAGGCCCTGCCGACGTAGAGCTTTGCGACTACCACTGAGGACTGCCTACATGCGTTCGATTCCCTATCCGCACCCGGGTGAAATCCTGCAGGAGGAGTTCCTCACCCCGTTCGGCATGACGGCCTACCGCCTGGCCAAGTCCATCGATGTGAAGCAGACCCGCATCGGCGAGATCATCGCGGGCCGGCGCAGCATCACCGCCGACACGGCATTGCGACTGGCGCGCTTCTTCGGCACCAGCGATGCCTTCTGGCTCAACCTGCAGATGGCCCACGACGCGGCCACGGCCAGGGACGAACTGGCCGACGTCCTGGCGCGCATCGAGCCTTACCACCACGCGGCCTGAGCGGCGCTCGCTGCCGACGACATCGCATCGTCCGTGACGTCCCCCTGCATCACTCCCGTCCTGACGCCCCTTGACCACCGCCCGCCTTCGGCCTACCTTGTGCGGGCCGAAGGTATCCATCGCTTCATGCAGATGAAGGGATGGATTTAAACGGGAATCCGGTGAAGGCGCCTCGCGCGCCCATTCCGGAGCTGCCCCGCAGCGGTGAATGGAAACGAATCCTGCCAACAGCACTGGGCCTGACCGCCTGGGAAGCGGCAGGTAGTAGGTAGGCGCAGCGCGCCTGTGTCCATCAGCCCGAATACCGGCCCCGGCCGGGGGACACGACCGTCCCCTGATTCGACCTGGAACGTCCGCGGGGAGGTTGCCGGGGCCTGCCGCCATGCCGTCCGCGTGGCGCTGCCCCCGTGCGTCCGCTCCACGACATCCGGTTCGCCCGCGGGGGCGAAGGTCGCTGGCGGGGCGGGCACGGCAGCAATGGCGTGGTCGGCGCGCGGTTCCTTCGTTCCTCAATGCCGCTACTGCAATGAGGACACGTTCCATGACCACCGTTACCAACCTGGGGTTTCCCCGCATCGGCGCCAAGCGCGAACTGAAGCGGGCGCTTGAACAGTACTGGGCCGGCGAACGCTCGGCCGATGCACTGCAGGCCACCGCTCGCGAGCTGCGTGCGCGCCACTGGCAACTGCAGCGCGAGGCCGGCGTGGATGTGCCGCCGAGCAACGATTTCAGCTTTTACGACCAGGTGCTGGACACCGCCTTCCTGTTCGACGCGATCCCCGCCCGCTACCGCGCGCTGGCCGACGCCGAGCCGCTGGCCGGGTACTTCGCCCTGGCCCGCGGCGTGCAGCGCGATGGCCATGACCTGCACGCCCTGGAAATGACCAAGTGGTTCGATACCAACTACCACTACCTGGTGCCCGAGCTGCAGGCCGGCCAGGGCTTCGCGCTGCGCAGCGACAAGCCGCTGGCCGAGTATCGCGAGGCCAAGGCGCTGGGCATCGAGACGCGACCGGTGCTGCTGGGACCGGTCAGTTTCCTGCTGCTGTCCAAGACCGTGGACGGCAGCCCGGCGCTGGACCTGCTGGATGCGCTGCTGCCGGTGTATGCCGAGGTGCTGGCCGGGCTGAAAGCGGCGGGCGCGCAGTGGGTGCAGCTGGACGAGCCGGTGTTGGTGCAAGACCTGGACGACAGCGCGCGCGCCGCGTTCGAACACGCGTATGCGGTGCTGTCCGGCGTACCACGCCCGAAGGTACTGCTGGCCACGTACTTCGGCGCGCTCGAGGACAACCTTGGTCTGGCCGCCGCGCTGCCAGTGGACGGCCTGCACGTGGACCTGGTGCGCGCGCCGGAACAACTGGACGCCGTGCTCAAGGTGCTGCCGGCCGAGCGCGTGCTCTCGGCCGGCCTGGTCAACGGCCGCAACATCTGGCGCACCCACCTGGACAACGCGCTGGTACTGGCCCGCTACGCACATGGCCACCTGGGCGACCGGCTGTGGCTGGCACCGTCGTGCTCGCTGTTGCACAGCCCGGTCGACCTCGACCTGGAGACCAAGCTGGATGACGAGCTGCGCGGCTGGCTGGCGTTCTCCAAGCAGAAGCTGCAGGAACTGCGTCTTCTGGCCGATGCGCTGGACGCCAAACCGCACGCCGAGGCCGGGCTGGCCGCGTCGCGCGCACGCATCGAGTCGCGTCGGCAGTCGCCGCGCGTGCACAAGTCAGTCGTCGCTGCACGCCTGGCCGGCCTGACCGCCGCCGATGCGCAGCGCCACAGCGCGTACCCGCAGCGGCACCTTGCGCAGGCCGGCGCACTGAAGCTGCCACGCTTCCCGACCACCACGATCGGCTCGTTCCCGCAAACCCTGGACGTGCGCGAGGCACGTGCCCGCAACAAGTCCGGCAAGCTCTCCGATACCGACTACGATGCGTTCCTGGCCACCCAGACCGAACACTGCGTACGCGTCCAGGAGCAGATCGGGCTGGACGTGCTGGTGCACGGCGAGTTCGAGCGCAACGACATGGTGGAGTACTTCGGCGAGCAGCTCGATGGTTTCGCGTTCACCAAGAACGGCTGGGTGCAGAGCTATGGCTCGCGCTGCGTCAAGCCGCCGGTGATCTTCGGCGACGTCACTCGCCCGCAACCGATGACGGTGCGCTGGTCGCAGTACGCGCAGTCGCTGACCGACCGCCCGATGAAAGGCATGCTGACCGGGCCGGTGACGGTGCTGCAGTGGTCGTTCGTGCGCGATGACCAGTCGCGCGCCGATACCTGCCGGCAGATCGCGCTGGCGCTGCGCGATGAGGTGTTGGACCTGGAAGCGGCTGGGATCGGCGTGATCCAGATTGACGAGCCGGCGATCCGCGAAGGCCTGCCGTTGCGCCGCGCGCAATGGCGCGAGTACCTGGACTGGGCGGTGGAAGCGTTCCGGATCAGTGCCAGCGGGGTGCGCGATGCCACCCAGATCCACACCCACATGTGCTATTCCGAGTTCAACGACATCATCCATTCGGTGGCGGCGATGGATGCCGACGTGATCTCCATCGAGACCTCGCGCTCGCGCATGGAGTTGCTGGATGCGTTCGTGCGCTTCCAGTACCCCAACGAGATCGGGCCGGGCGTGTACGACATCCACTCCCCGCGCGTGCCGGACAAGGAAGAGATGGTAGCGCTGCTGCGCAAGGCGGCCGAAGTGCTGCGGCCCGAGCAGATCTGGGTCAATCCGGACTGCGGGCTGAAGACCCGCGGCTGGAAGGAGACCCGTGCCGCGCTGGAAGCGCTGGTGGCCGCCGCACGCCAACTGCGCGCGGAACACGCCGACGCCAACGCTGCCTGATCCACCGCCTGTAGATGACCCCAAGGGCCGCACCGCCGCCGTTGCCGGCGGTGCGGTCGACGAGAACCGCATGACCATGCCCACCGTTACCCCGCTCGACCGCCCCACCCTGTCCCTGCCCGATGGTCACACCCGGTTGTTGCTGCATTCGTGCTGCGCGCCATGCTCGGGCGAAGTCATGGAGGCCATCACCGCCTCCGGGATCGACTACACGATCTTCTTCTACAACCCCAACATCCATCCGGCGCGCGAATACGAGCTGCGCAAGCAGGAGAACATCCGCTTCGCCGAGAAGCACGGCGTGCCGTTCGTGGACGCCGACTACGACACCGACCACTGGTTCGCGCGCGCCCGCGGCATGGAGAATGCGCCCGAGCGCGGCATCCGCTGCACGATGTGCTTCGACATGCGTTTCGTGCGTACTGCGCTGCATGCGCATGAACATGGCTTTGCGGTGATCAGCAGTTCGCTGGGCATCTCGCGCTGGAAGGACATGAACCAGATCAATGACTGCGGCCATCGCGCCGCCGCGCATTATCCGGGCATCCAGTACTGGGACTACAACTGGCGCAAGGGAGGCGGCGCTGCGCGCATGGTGGAGATCAGCAAGCGCGAACAGTTCTATCAGCAGGAGTACTGCGGCTGCGTGTACTCGCTGCGCGATGCCAACCGCCACCGCCGCGAAAACGGCCGTGAGCGCATCAAAATCGGCCTGCTGTATTACGGGCAGGACAACGACGCGCCCAAGGGCGATTGACGCGCGCGCGCGGGGCCGCCACGCTGGTTGCCCCGCTTTCGTTGTGTTGGATCTGCCATGACCGCCGCCCCTCCCGCCGATGTGGCCCTGCTGGTGATCGACCTGCAGCCAGACTTCATGCCCGGCGGCGCGCTGGCCTGCGAGCAGGGCGACACGCTGGTGGCACCGATTGCCGCCTTGCTGGCCCAGCGCCGCTACCGCACCGTGGTGGCAACCCAGGACTGGCACCCGGCCGACCATGCGTCCTTTGCCAGCCAGCATCCGGGACATCTTCCGTTCGAAGCGATCCTGCTGCATGCGCAGCCGCAGACGCTGTGGCCCGATCACTGCGTGCAGGGCAGCGCCGGCGCGGCGTTGCACGCGGGCGTGGACTGGACCGTGGCCGACCTGATCCTGCGCAAGGGCACGCGCCAGCAGGTGGACTCGTACAGTGCCTTCCGCGAGAACCATGGACCCGACGGCACGCGCCCGGCCACCGGGCTGGCAGGCTGGCTGCATGAGCGCGGTATCCGCGAGGTGCATGTGTGCGGGCTGGCGCGCGATTACTGCGTGCTGTGGAGTGCACAGGACGCAGTGAAATCCGGGTTCCGGGTGAAGTTCCTGTGGGACCTGACCCGGCCGGTGACCGAGGCGAACGACGGCATGGTGCGCGAGGCGTTGGCGAAGGCGAAGATCGCGGTTGTTTGACGGCCGACCTCCGGGCGCCGGCCGCAACGGCGTACCGACCAACGGTCGGTGCCTCCGGTAGTGCCGGCCGCTGGCCGGCTCCCGATACCGTTTGGAGCGTGCGAGTAGTGCCGGCCGCTGGCCGGCTCCCGATACCGTTTGGAGCGTGCGAAGAGC
>NZ_JBFULB010000006.1:0-40039 GCF_056400545.1 Stenotrophomonas sp. P5_A8
GCATCGCTGCGAGGCGCATCGCTGCGAGGCTTTTAAAACTTGGCGCCCGAAGTTGGACTCGAACCAACGACCCCCTGATTAACAGTCAAGTGCTCTAACCGGCTGAGCTATTCGGGCGGGGTGCGCATTGTAGCCCGTTTTTTACAGGATGTAACCCGTTTCCCGCGAAATTCTTCACACAGGTTGCAACGCGTGCGATCAGGCCCGGTGATACGGATGGTTGGCCAGCATCGCCGCCGCGCGGTACAGCTGCTCGGCCACCACCAGCCGCACCAGCATGTGCGGCAGCGTCAGCGGACCGATCGACCACTTCTCGTCGGCCAGTGCCGATACCTCCGACGAATGTCCTTCCGGCCCGCCGATCAGGAACGCCAGGTCCCTGCCCTGCCCGCGCCAGTGCTCCAGACGCTGCGCCAGCTGCTCCGAACTGAGCTGCCGACCCGGCACGTCCAGCGCCACCACGTAGGCATTCTTCGGCAATGCCGCGATCACCCGCTTGCCCTCCTCATCGGTGGCACGGCGCGCATCGCGGCCCTTGCCGCGCAGGCCCGGCTCGATCTCCACCAGCTCGAACGGCAACCAGTGCGAAAGGCGCTTCTGGTACTCGGCAAATCCCTGCGCCACCCACGCAGGGGCGCGCTCGCCGGTGGCGATCAACCTGGCCTTCATCTGCACTCTCCCGGCATCGGGGCGATGCCGTTGAAATGACAACGGCGCCATCGGCGCCGTCATCGTGACTCCAACGCGAGCGCTCAGCGCGCGTCGTGGTTGTACTCGTCGCCTTCATCAGCGTCGTCGAGCAGGCTCGGCGGCTGATCGCCGACCGTCCACAGACGCTCCAGCGCGTAGAACTCGCGCACGCGCGGCAGCATCACATGCACCACCACGTCGCCCAGATCGACCAGCACCCACTCGGCTTCGCGCTCGCCTTCCACGCCCAGCGGCATCATGCCCAGCTGCTTGGCGAACTTGACCACCTCATCGGCAATCGACTTCACGTGCCGGCTGGAGGTGCCCGAGGCGATCACCATGTAATCGGCGACGCTGGACTTGCCGATCACGTCGATTTCGACGAGATCCTTGGCCTTCAGTTCTTCGGTGGCCTTGCGCACGCACTCCAGCAGCTGGAGGGTGGACGGCGCCGGATTCGGCATTTGGACCTTGATGGTCTGGGGCTGGGCTTGGTTGCTCAAAGCGGGTGGACTCGATAAATGTGGGGCCGATTATACGGGCCCGGGCGCCCGAGCGTATTCACGGTGAAGGGGCGCCGTACAGGCCGCGCTCGGCGATGTAGTCGGCCACCACCGCCGGCAGCAGCGCCCGCCAGTCGCCGCCGGTCGCGATCCGCTGGCGTACCGCACTGGCCGATTCCTCGCGCAACGGGGCCTGCAGCCGCAGCACGCGCCCGGCCGGCGCGCCCAGCAGCTCGCGTTCGTGGCGGGCCCAGCGGCCCTCCAGCGCGGTGGCCAGGGCCGGCGGCAGGTCCTTCTCCAGCGGGCTGCCGGGACGGTCGGCAACGATGAAGTGGGCCAGCCCGAACAGTGCCTCCCACTCATGCCAGCCGGTCAGGCCAAGCAGGCTGTCGGCGCCGACCAGCCAGGCCAGGGGCTGGTGCGGGCCCAGCTCGGCGCGCAGTTCGCGCAGGGTGTCCACGCTGTAGGACGGTACCCCCGGCTGGCGTGCCGCCCGCGCCAGCTCGCGGCGATCCAGCAGCAGGCCCGGCTCCTCGCCGATCGCCAGGGCCAGCATGTGGGCGCGTTGTTCAGCATCGGCACCCGGTGGGGCGCGGTGGGGCGGGTCGGCGGCTGGCAGCAGGCGCACGGCGACCTGCAGCTGGTCGCGCGCGGCGCGGGCGATGGCCAGGTGCCCCAGATGCACCGGATCGAAGGTGCCGCCGTAATGGATGCGCAGGCCCATGCCGCTCAGGCGCGGGCCAGCAGGCGCACCGCGCGGGCTTCGGACACCGCCAGCAGCAGGCGTTCCACGCCCAGCCAGGGATCGCCGTCGGCGCGCCCCTTGGCCATGCGGTCGACCAGCCCGGCCTCGGCCACGAAACGGTCCCAGCGCCTGGGCTCGGGATGACGCTGCAGGGCGCGCTTGAACGGGGCCTGGCGCGATTCCCAGATGCCACGGCTCTTCATCTCTGCGGCCACGTTTCCGCCACGCGCCTGCACCCGCGCCAGTCCGGCGGTGGACAGCAGCTCGCGGATCACCATCGGCATCAAGGCGGCCACCGCTTCACCCTCCCCGCGCAGCCCGGCCAGCATCCTCAGCACCGCCGCCGGCTGCCCGGAGAAACTGGCTTCGAGCAGGCGGAAGACGTCGTAACGGGCCGCATCGGCAACCAGCGACTCCATCGTCTGCACGTCCAGGGTCTGGCCGGCGGCCAGCAGCGCCAGCTTGTCGATCTCCTGCGCGGCGGCCAGCAGATTGCCTTCCACCCGCTCGGCCAGGCGCTGCACCGCGGCCGGCTCGGCACGCAGGCCCTTGGCGCGCAGGCGGCGCTCGATCCAGTCGGGCAGTTCATGCGGCTTGATCGCCCAGGCCACCGACAGCACGCCGACGCGATTGACCGCCTCGGCCCACTTGCCCTGGTGGGCCTTGCTCCATTCGTTGCAGGTGATCATCAGGATCACGTCCGGCGCCGGGTTGGCGCAGAACTGGCTGATCACCTCGGCGCCGTCCTTGCCCGGCTTGCCGCTGGGCAGGCGCAGCTCCATCAGCCGGCGGGCGCTGAACAGGCTGGGCGCATTGAAACTGGCACCGACCTGGTCCCAATCGAAATCGCGGCCATCGGCATCGAACACCTCACGCTCGTCGATGCCATCGGCACGCGCGCGGGCACGCACCGCATCGGCCGCTTCGAGGACGCGCAGGGTTTCCGGACCGGCGATCAGGTAAACCGGTGACAGCCCCTGGCTGGCCGGTTGACTGGCGAGTTGTTCGGGTCGCAGTTCCATCCTGGCGCGCCGGTCCGCGGGCGGACCGGTCAGTGCCCCTGGGTGGGGGCGGCCGGCGGCGGCACCGGCGGTTCGACCGGTGCGGTGGCCGGGGCGGCCGGCTTGGCCGGCACGCGGCCTTCCATCTCGGCCCGCACCACGCTGTCGATACGACGCATGATCGACGCCGACATCTCACGACGCAGTTCGTCGGCCAGGATTTCGCGCTCGGTGGTGGTACCGGTGGCGTCGGTGGGCGGCGACACGTAATCGCGCGAGAGCTCGATCACCTGCTGCGGCACCAGCTCGCTGCCATCCTCACGCAGGAACTTGAAGATCACCGCGTAGCGCAGGCTGTATTCCTGGGCGCGGCCCTGTGCATCGATGGCGATCGGCAGATCACCCCAACGCTCGGACATCACCTGCAGCTGCGCGACCTTGCCGGTGCTGCCCGGTTCGGCGGCGCTGTCCGGCTCGGCGACCTGCGCGCCCGACGCCTGCAGCCCGCGACGCAGCAGCTTGGCCAGTTCGCTGTAGGGGGCGCTGGAGACCACCTGCACCGCGGCGGTGTCGGCCGGCAGCATCAGCTTGTTGCGCATATGGAAGCCACACCCGGCGAGGGTCGCGGTCAGAACGAGGGCAAGCAGGAATCGGGTCATGGGCACAGTCTGGGGGAGCCGGGCGGGCGCGGCAACAGGCATAGAAGATGCCCGATGCCGCGTGAACGTGACTTGAGACAGACGGCCGCGGTCAGGCGGCCACGATGTTCACGATCTTGCCGGGCACGATGATGATCTTGCGCACGGTCAGGCCGTCCAGGAACTTGGCCGCGTTCGGCTCGGCCAGGCCCAGCGCTTCGATCTGGTCGCGCGCGGCGTCGGCGGCCACCTCGATGGTGCCGCGCAGCTTGCCGTTGACCTGCACCGCCAGCGTCACCGCGTCGCGCACCAGCGCGGCCGGATCGGATTGCGGGAACACCTGGTCTTCCAGCAGCGTCTCGCCATGGCCCAGCACCTGCCACAACGCATGGCTGGCATGCGGGGTGATCGGGTTGAGCAGCAGCACGGTGGCCTGCAGCGCTTCCTGGCGGACCGCGCGGCCCTGCTCGCTGACATCGTCGAACTTGGCCAGGGCGTTCATCAGTTCCATCACCGCGGCAATGGCGGTGTTGAAGCTGTGGCGGCGACCATAGTCGTCACTGACCTTGCCGATGGTTTCATGGGTCTTGCGACGCAGTACCTTCTGCTCGGCGCTCAGTGCAGCCACGTCCAGCGCCGGGGCGACGCCCTCGGCGGCATGCTTCTGCACCTGGGCCCACAAGCGGCGCAGGAAGCGGGCCATGCCGTCCACGCCGGCTTCGTTCCACTCCAGCGACTGTTCCGGCGGCGCGGCGAACATCGAGAACAGGCGCACGGTGTCGGCCCCGTACTTGCCCACCATCGCCTGCGGATCCACGCCGTTGTTCTTCGACTTGGACATCTTCTCGGTACCGCCGATCACCACCGGCTGGCCGTCGGCGATCAGGGTGGCGCCGGTGATGCGGCCGCGCTCGTCGCGCTGCACGTCCACGTCGGCCGGGTTGATCCAGTCCTTGGAGCCATCCGGGTTGGGCCGGTAATAGGTTTCCGCGATCACCATGCCCTGGCACAGCAGGTTCTGCGCCGGTTCGTTGCTGTCCACCATCCGCGCATCACGCAGCAGCTTGTGGAAGAAACGGAAGTACATCAGGTGCAGGATCGCGTGCTCGATGCCACCGATGTACTGGTCCACCGGCAGCCAGTAGTTGCCGCGCTTGTCGACCGCATCGCGGGCGCCGGGCGAGGTGTAGCGCGCGTAGTACCAGCTCGACTCCATGAAGGTGTCGAAGGTGTCGGTCTCGCGCTCGGCCGCGCCGCCGCAGTCCGGGCAGGTGGTCTTGCGCCATTCCGGGTCGGCCTTGATCGGCGAACCGGTGCCGACGAAATTGACGTTTTCCGGCAGCACCACCGGCAGCTGTTCTTCGGGCACCGGCAACGCGCCGCACTTGGGGCAGTAGATCACCGGGATCGGGCAGCCCCAGTACCGCTGGCGGCTCACGCCCCAGTCGCGCAGGCGGTAGTTGACGCGGCGCTGGCCCTGGGCCTTGCGTTCGAAACGCTCGGCCAGGGCTTCGAAGGCACCCTGGAAGTCCAGGCCATCGAACTCTTCGGAGTTGACCAGCTCGGTATCGCGGGTCTTGTCGCCGTACCAGTCCTGCCAGCGGGTGGCGTCGTAGGCCACCTCGTCCTTGCGCGGCGTCTTCAGCGCGATGACCTGCCGGATCGGCAGTCCGTACTTGTTGGCGAATTCGTTGTCGCGCTGGTCGTGGCCGGGCACGGCCATCACCGCGCCGGTGCCATAGCCCATCAGCACGAAGTTGGCCACCCACACCGGCACCTGGGCGCCGGTGACCGGATGCACGGCGCGCAGGCCGGTATCCATGCCACGCTTTTCCTGGGTCTCCAGTTCGGCTTCGGACACGCCGCCCTGCTTCATCTCGGCCAGCAGCGCGGCCAGCGCGGGATTGGTCTTGGCCGCATGCTGGGCCAGCGGGTGCTCGCCGGCGATCGACACGAAGGTCACGCCCATCACGGTGTCCGGACGGGTGGTGAACACGCGCAGCGGATCCAGCGCGCTGCCGTCGGCATCGCGCACGTCGAACTGGATTTCCAGCCCTTCGGAGCGGCCGATCCAGTTGCGCTGCATGGTCTTGACCGAATCGGGCCAGCCCGGCAGTTCATCCAGGCCGTCCAGCAGTTCCTGGGCGTAATCGGTGATGCGCAGGAACCACTGCGGAATCTCGCGCTTTTCCACCAGGGCGCCCGAGCGCCAGCCGCGGCCGTCGATGACCTGCTCGTTGGCCAGCACGGTCTGGTCGACCGGGTCCCAGTTGACCACCGCATTGCGGCGGTAGGCCAGGCCCTTGCGCATCAGCCGGGTGAACATGCGCTGCTCGTGCACGTAGTACTCCGGCGTGCACGTGGCGAACTCACGCGACCAGTTGATCGCATAGCCCATGGACTTGAACTGGCCACGCATGTGCTCGATGTTGGCGTAGGTCCACTTGGCCGGTGCGGTCTTGTTCTTGATCGCCGCGTTCTCGGCCGGCAGGCCGAACGCGTCCCAGCCCATGGGCTGCAGCACGTTGTACCCGGTCATCCGCTTGTAGCGGCTGATCACGTCGCCGATCGTGTAGTTGCGCACGTGGCCCATGTGCAGCGCACCGGACGGGTACGGCAGCATCGAGAGGCAGTAGTACTTCGGCTTGTCCGAGGTCTCGGTGACCTCGAAGGCACGCGTGGCATCCCAGAACTTCTGGGCGGCGGATTCAACCTGCTGCGGATCGTAAACGTTGGGTTCGACGCTGGTCATGGAAACGCTAGTGCGGCGGCAAAGCGGGAGAGGATACCGCAGTGCGGCAAGGCGCTCCAATCGAGCACCGGAACGCCCGGCCCGCCTCGCTCTCCCGCCGGCGCAAGCCCCACGGTGCGCTGATCGGGGGGGGCGGGACGCCGTGCCAGGGGCGCCCGCACGGTAAGAACCTCAGACTGGAACGCGGCTTTTCCCGCCAAGGACACAGGAGATTCCCTATCCCGGGCCGACCGCCGCCTGCAGCAGCCTTGTGGCGCAGGGGTTGCCCGGCTCCCGGCCCTGCACGGCCAAGGCCGCCCTTTCGGAGCCGATCAAGGAGATACACATCATGCAGCGCATTGCTCAGGCGGCTCTTGCCGTCGGCATGGCCATCGGCGGGGTTGCTTCGGCCCATGCCGCCAGCTTCAATTGTGCCTACACGCTCGATGACGGAAGTTTCGGGATGTACCCGGTGGAGGCGGCCGATGGCACCGATGCCACCAACCAGGCCATTGTGCTGATCCGTCGGGACCATCCAACGGCCGGCTTCACCCTTCAGTGCCACGAAGACTGAAACCAGCGGGGCGCTAAATCGCGCCCCGCACCTTGCGCAACGCTACCGGTAGCGCCGCCACCAGCCACATCGCCCAGACGGCGAAGGCCAGCCGCTGCGCCAGCGGCGCCGGCATCCATGCCTGCAGCACGAACGCGGCCAGCACCATCCCCGCCGCGCAGCCGAGGTGCAGGAACGCCTGCGCGCGCCAGCCCGGCACGCGCAGCGCACCCAGCCCATACAGCAGTGTGCCCGGCGCGAATGCCAGCACCCACACCATCCACGCACTGGCGTGGAACTGGCTGGCCGGGCTTTCGATATCGCTGGCATCCAGCGATAGCAGCCCCATCGCGGCGAAGCCGGCCCCGGCCAGCACAAGCAACTGGACGCCCACGCGCAGCGTCCAGGGCGCCGTGCGCGGCACCCGCCGCAGCAGGCGCAGCGCCACGCCGCAGGCCAACGCCCCCGGCAGCACCAGCGCCAGCCAATTGAACGCCTGCGCATGCGGCACCCCGGTTGCGCCCAGCAGCGCTACCGGATGCGACAGCGCGCGGTACCCCGGCAGCGCCGCACCGAAGCCGGCGACCGCCACAACGAACACAAACGCGGCAAGCGCGCCGATGCCGCGATCGATACGGGGTGAAATGTGCATGAAGGTCTGCCTGGGCCCAAGGGAACGCCGCGCATTGTCACCGGTTTGCGCCGATCCCGTGCGTCGGGGTTGCGTCCCGCAACCGGCGCACCCATACACTGCGTACATCTTTACTCGTTGATTGCCGACCATGAGCGAATTGCCGCACGTCTTCGACGCCACCACCGCCACCTTCGAAGCCGAGGTCCTGCAGAAGTCCCTGCAGACGCCGGTGCTGGTGGATTTCTGGGCTCCCTGGTGCGAGCCCTGCAAAACACTCGGCCCGATGCTGGAAAAGCTGGCTGGCGAATACCACGGCGCATTCGAGCTGGCCAAGGTCGATGTGGACCAGGAGCAGCAGATCGCGGCCGCCTTCCAGATCCGCTCGGTGCCGACGGTGTTCCTGGTCAAGGGCGGCCAGTTGGTCGACGGCTTCCCCGGCGCGCTGCCGGAAGGCCAGATCCGCGAGTTCCTGACCCAGCACGGGGTTACCCCGGCCGAGCCGGTCACCGAGGCGGTGGCCGAACCGGAGCCGCTGGATCCCCAGGCCCAGGTGGATGTGCTGCGTGCTGCGATCGCCGCCGAGCCGGACAAGGACGAACTCAAGCTGGACCTCGCCCTGGCCCTGCTGCAGACCGGCGCCAGCGCCGAAGCCAGCACGCTGATCGACGCGCTGCCCGCCAACCTGGCCACCGACGACCGTGCGGTGCGCGCCCGTGCGCGTCTGGATTTCGCGATTGCCCTGCAGGATGCGCCCGCGCCTGAGGTGCTGGACGCATGCATTGCTGCCAACGGCGATGACCTGCAGGCCCGCCACCTGCGCGGTGTGCAGCTGCTGCTGGGCGGGCAGGACGAGGCCGCGCTGGAGCATTTCCTGGAGATGCTGCGCCGCGACCGCGGTTTCGCCGAAGGCCTGCCGCGCAAGCTGCTGATCGATGCCTTCAAGGTGATCGGGGACGATGACCTGATCGGCCGCTACCGCCGGCGCATGGCCTCGCTGCTGTTCTGATCCCGGCGCGGTGTCGCCCGGGAGATGCCGGATGCGACACCGACTTCTAACGGATTCCACGTGTCCTGGGCGTGATCCCGGTCACGTTCAGAAACCCTGCACGACGCCCGGGCAATAATGCCGGCGCGGCGTATTGGACGTCGCGATTCATTCGGGGGGATGAGGTCTGGGCCCATCGGGGTCGCAGGGCTACGCCCCGCCCTGCTGGGCCAGATGACCGTGAGTTCGATGCGCTTGCCACACGTTCCCTCCCTGAGCGGCCGCCTGCTGATGCTGGCGGCCCTGCTGTTGACCGCCCTGCCCGTGTTGGCCCAGGACTGGACCTACCGGGTCCGTCCGGGTGACACCCTGTGGGACCTCGGCGCGCGCTATCTCAAACCGTCGGTGCCCTGGGAAAAGTTGCAGGCGCACAACCACGTGGCCGATCCGTATCGCCTGCCGCCGGGCACCCAGCTGCGCTTTCCCATCCCCTGGCTGGCCGTGCAACCTGCGCCGGCGCGTGTGCTGGCCGTCCGCGGCCGGGTCCAGGTTGGCGATGCCGGTCGGACGACGCTGCGTGCGGTCATCGAAGGTGAGCTGCTGACGATCGGCCAGCAACTGGTCACCGGCGCCGACGCCAGTGTCACCATCGCCTTCGCCGATGCCTCGCGGCTGCAACTGCGCGAGAACTCGCACCTGCGCCTGGACCAGCTGAGCCGCTACGGTCGCACCGGCATGGTCGATACACGCCTGCGCCTGGAACAGGGCCGCACCAGCAGCCGGGTGACGCCGGCCAAGGGCCCGGCGTCGCGGTACATCATCGACGCCCCCAGTGCGACCAGCAGCGTGCGCGGCACGGTGTTCCGGGTCAGCGCGGGCGATGCCACCCATAACGCGTCCACCGAGGTGATCGAAGGCAAGGTGCAGGTCGGCAATCGCCGCGGCCAGCGCCTGGTCACGCGTGGCCAGGCAAGCCGCAGCATGTCCGCCGATGCACGTCCGGGCGACGTGGAAGCCCTGCTGCCCCGACCGGTGCTGGACCCCGCGCGGCTGCACCTGGATCCGCTGCCGGCGCAGCTGTCATGGTCGGCGGTGAGTAGCGCCGCTCAGTACCGGGTCGAGGTGGTCCGTGCCGACCAGCCGGAGATCCTGCTGTTCGCCCGGGACACTGCCGCCACCACCCTGACCGTACCCGACCTGCCCCCGGGCGAGCTGCGCCTGCTGGTGCGCGCGGTCAGTGCCGATGGCGTGGAAGGCCTGGATGCCGAGCGCGACTTCGTGGTGCCCGACCAGCCGGTGGCCCCGTTGACGGTGCGCCCGGTCAACCAGGAAACCGTCAACAGCGCGCGGCCGCGATTCGAATGGAGCCAGGTCAGCGACGCCGAGGCCACCGTGCTGCAGATCGCGCGCGATGCGCAGTTCCTCGAACCGGTGCTGGAGCAGGAGAGCCGCGGCACCCATCTGCGCCCGACCCAGGCGCTGGCGCCGGGCGCCTATTTCTGGCGCGTGGCGTCGCGCGATGCCGCCGGCCACCGCGGCCGTTTCGGCCAAACGGTGGCGCTCACCCTCAGTGATGCCCCGGTCGATCCGGCACTTCAGCCGCCGCAGGCCGCCAAGGGCCAGTTGACGCTGCGCTGGCAGGCCGGCGCGCCCGGCCAGCGCTATCGCGTGCAGCTGGACCGCAAGGGCGATTTCGCCCAGCCGCTGCTGGACCGCGACGTCGATCAACCCGAGGTCTCGCTCAAACGTCCGTGGCACGGTGCCCTGCACGTGCGCGTGCAGTACATCGACGACGATGGCTACGCCGGCCCGTTCTCGCCGGCGCAGCAGATCAAATTGCCCTGCCGTACCTGCTATGGCGCTGGCGGCGGCGCGCTGCTGTTGTGGTTGCTGCTGTGAAACCCCTGCTGCTGTCCTGGCCGCAACGCATCGTGCTGTCGACCCTGGTCGGCGCGCTGGCGGCGGCGGCCAGTCATTTGCAGTGGTTCTGGCAGCAGGATGAAGCGGTGTACGACGCTTACGTCGGCCGTTGGGAATACCGTCCCGACCCACGCCTGCTGATCGTGGCGATCGACGACAACAGCCTGCAGCAGATCGGCCAATGGCCGTGGCCACGCGCCACCCACGCCCAACTGCTGGACCGTCTCACCCAAGCCGGCAGCGCGCGGGTGGTGCTGGATCTGATGCTGTCCGAACCGGACCGCCAGGATGCGGCGCAGGACGCCGACCTGGCCGCGGCGATCCGCCGCAACGGGCATGTCGTGTTGCCGGTATTGGCCGCCCCGGCCAGTGGCCCACGCATGGCCGAGGAACTGCTGCCGATCCCGCTGATTGCCGCCAACGCGGCCACGCTCGGCCACAGCGACGTCGAAGTGGATGCCGATGGCGTCGCGCGTGGACTGTACCTCACCGCCGGGATCGGCTCACCGCACTGGCCGGCCCTGGGGCTGGCGCTRGCCGACACGCCCGGCCCGCTGCCGGGCCTGCGCGATCCCGATCCGGCGCAGTTTTCGCCCTACCAGTGGCGCCGCAACCACTACGTGCGCGTGCGTTACGCCGGCCCACCGGAGACCTTCCCGCAGGTGTCCTACGTGGACGTGCTCAACGGCGAGGTCGATCCGGCACTGCTGCATGGGCGGCGGGTGCTGGTCGGCATGACCGCCAGCGGCATCGCCCCGCGCCTGCTCACCCCGACCACCCGCGAGCATTGGATGAGCGGCAGCGAATACCAGGCCAACGTGGCCTCGATGCTGCTCGATGACAAGGTCATCCGGCTGCTGCCCACGCTGTGGCAGGACCTGCTCAGCGGGGTGCTGGTGGCGCTGTGCTGCCTCGGCCTGACCCTGCCGCGGGCGGCGGCCAGCGCCCTGCTCGCCCTGCCCGTTACCCTGCTGATCAGTTTCGTGGCGCTGCGTGCCGGCAACGTGTGGTTCGCCCCGGCCGCCGCACTCACCGGCATGCTCGCGGTGATTGCCGCCTGGGTGCTGTGGCGCATCAGCGCATGGCGACGCCAGGCCAACAGCGATGCACTGACCGGGCTGGGCAACCGGCTGCGCTTCGAGCAGACCCTGCAGCAGGAACACGAGGCCGGCCGCCGGAGTGGCCGCCCGCTCAGCCTGGTGCTGATCGACGTGGATCATTTCAAACACCACAACGATCTCTACGGCCACCATGCCGGGGACAGTGTGCTGCGCCAGATCGCCGGCGAAATCGGCGCCCATGCACGCCGCCCGCGCGATATGGCCGCCCGCTTCGGCGGTGACGAGTTCGCCCTGATCCTGCCCGACACCAGCGCCGAGGGCGCCGTGCAGGTGGTCGAGGATCTGCTGGCGCGGACGCGGGCCATGGAGGTCCCGGCCGGGCCGGGGCAGACCCTGCAGATCACCCTGACCGTGGGCATCTTTACCCGCGTACCTGCCAGCGACAGCGAGCCGCGCCATTACTTTGAAGGCGCCGATGCGGCGCTGTACCGGGCCAAGGCGGCAGGCCGCGACGGCTATGCGGCCGATGACGGCGGCTGAGCCCACGCGCACACCATACGCAGGCGAATGTTAGACTCCGGCCACCTTCCCCTGCGTAGCCCGTCCCGATGAAGGCCACCGTTTTCCGCCATGGCATCAACCTGTGGCCGCCATTCCTGTTTACCGGCATCCACGTCACCGAGGTCAGCGACGACTACCGCCACGTGCGCGTCGAACTGCGCATGCGCCCGTGGAACCGCAACTACGTGGGCACCCATTTCGGCGGCAGCCTGTTTGCGATGACCGATCCGTTCTGGATGCTTACCGTGATGCAGAACCTGGGCCGCGATTACTACGTATGGGACCGCGCCGGTGCCATCGAGTTCATCAAGCCCGGTCGTGGCACGGTGACGGCCGAGTTCCGCCTGGATGATGCACTGCTCGACCAGCTGCGCGCGGCGACCGCCGGTGGCGAGAAGTACCTGCACTGGTTCAGCAACGACATCCTCGATGCGCAGGGCGAGGTGGTCGCACGCGTGCGCAAGCAGGTCTACCTGCGGCTCAAGCCTGACGCGCGCAGCCCCAAGGCGCCCGACAGCAAGGGTTGATCCGGCACGTGGTTGCTATTCTCGGTGCCCCTGCGTTTCACCGACGACCTCATGCGCCTGCTGTCTGCTGCCCTGCCCCTGCTGTGCCTGCCCATGCCTGCGCTGGCCCTGGAGGTTCCGCCGGTGGCGTATCCGCGTCTGCCGACTGTCGCCAGCAGTGCTGAAGGCTTCGTTCCAGACGGGTGGCGCATCGAACAGCGCCTGGACGGCGACCTCAACGCGGACAAGCGCGCCGACCTGGTGCTGGTGCTGCGTCAGCAGGACCGGCACAACGTGGTCGAGCATGAGGGCTTGGGCATCAGCCCGCTGGACAGCAATCCACGCCTGCTTGCCGTCGCATGGTCCAACCCGGACGGCAGCTATGCGCTGGCAGCGCAGAACCACACCCTCATCCCACGCCACGAATACCCGAACATGTCCGATGTATTCGAGGACGGTTCCGGCGGCGTATCGATCGTGCGCGGCACGTTGCAGGTGCAGCTGTATTTCTTCTCCAACGCCGGCAGCTGGTCCACCGGCTCGACGACCTTTACCTTCCGCTGGCAGGACCAGGCCTTCGCGCTGATCGGTTACGACAGCCAGTCGCTGATGCGCAACGCCGGGGAAACCGAGGCGCTGAGCATCAACTATTCCACCGGCAAGCTGCGCCGCGCGCATGGCAGCATCGAAGACGACCGCGACCAGGTGCAGTGGGAAGCGCTACCGTCGGCCAAACGCTGGACACTGAACAGCATTGGTGATGGGGCAGCGTTTCAACCGTTGCCCTAGCCACGGACGCCCGGCGCCCGCGTGGCGCCGACGTCATGCGTTACTGCGGCTGCCAGGCCAACGGCAGCCGCGCGCGGATCATCGCGCTCGCGTCGGTGGAAGGCCGCGCAAAGCATCGCACCTGCACGCCTCGACCATCGGCGCTGGGCTGCAGCGGGCGGTGCGCGCTGCGGAGTGGATCGGGCAATCGTGCCAGCGTGGCCATCGCACCCTCGCCGTCGTTCGGCTGCCCACGCAGCCACAGCATCGCCGCGGCCAGCCGCAGCTGCGCGCCCGCGTCCTGCATGCGCCAGTTGTACTCGTCATACGCCGGCCCGGCGATGTCCTGCAGCATGCAGCCCACCGCATTGGCCACGCACTGCAACGACCACACCGACGGCGGCGTGGCCAGCGTCACCCTGCGGTCGTCGCGGATCTGTTGCTGCACCTCGGTCGCGCAACTGCGAGACAGCAGCGCGGCACTGCGTGCCTGGGTCTTTTCCGTGTCGTACAGCCAGCGCGATTGGCCGTCCGGCAGGCGTGCGGTTGCAGCGCGCTGGAAGGCGAACTCCCCGCGCATGGGCACGCACAGGTCCAGCTCGGCCACCGTCGGTGCGGCCAAGGCCTGCTGGCAGATCGTCGGCAGAGATGCATCGGCCGGCAGCTCGGACATTATCTCGGTGAACAGCGACGCATTGCGACTGGCCATGGCACCGCCCACCATCGCCACCAGCAGGCTGTCGCTGCTGCGCATCAACATGCGCCCGGTGCCGATGTCCTCGCAGACGCCCTGCAGGGCCTGGCTGCTGTTGCCGCGCACCTGTTCCAGCGCGTGCAGCGACAGCCGCTCCATCAACGCCTGAATCGGCGGAAACGGCATCGACACGTCACTGGCGAACAGATTGCGGTAATGGTCGTTACGGCCCAACGCGCTGATGCGCGCGTGCAGCCCGTCATGCCCGCGATGCGCCTGGGCCACCTCCGCCGCATGCGCGCGTACGTCGTCCAGGCAACTGTCGGTGGCGCGCCCGCACCAGCCGTGGGCGGGCGTGGCCTTCGGGTATCGCCCTTCGGCGACGCTGGCCGTCCACGGCTGCGAGGTTTCCGCGGCAATCGCCTGCGCGAACGCCTGCGTATCGCGTGTGGTCAGCGCGCGCATCCGAGCAGGATCGATGCCGTCATAGGGCAACAGCCACAGCGGCGGGAACGCATTGCGCTCGGGCACCTGGTCGCGCGGCGCGGCCTCCATCGCCGCCAGCGCCGCACGCTCGGCGGCCGGCACCGGCAGCAGCCAGGACACCAGCACCACCACCAGCAGCAGCGCGCCCATCCCGAGCACGGCCATGCCCACCCACTTCACTCCGTTCAACACAGCATTCCTCCAGCGCGCCGCTTCCTGCGGTGGCCGGCAGGGTAATCCGGGCGGCGGCACCGCTACAATGCGGCATGTCGCCCGAAGCCCCCCAACTCGTCCCGCGCCCCTCCCTGCAGCGCCTGTTCCTGACCGGCCTGCTGACCCTGCTGCCGATCTGGCTAACCTGGGTGGTGGTCAAATTCGTCTTCGTGCTGTTGTCGGGCATTTCCAGCCCGGTGGTGGTGCCCCTGTCCGAGCAGATCGCCGCCTCGTTCCCCCATTACCTGGGCTGGGTCAAGGTCGAGTGGATGCAGAACGTGATCGGCCTGGCCGCCACCCTGCTGGTGATCCTCAGCGTGGGCGTGCTCAGCCGCCGGGTGATCGGCCAGCGCCTGCTGCGCTGGTTCGGCGCGGTGATCAAGCGCATTCCGCTGGCCAGCATCATCTACGACAGCGCCAAGAAGCTGCTGGACATGCTTCAGACCGAGCCGGGCAGCACCCAGCGCGTGGTGCTGATCGATTTCCCGCACCGCGACATGAAATCGGTCGGGCTGGTCACTCGGGTAATCCGCGAACAGGGCACCGGTCGCGAGCTGGCTGCGGTGTACGTGCCGACCACGCCCAACCCGACCTCCGGCTACCTGGAAATCGTGCCGGTGGAACTGCTCACGCCCACCGACTGGACCGTCGACCAGGCCATGAGCTTCATCATCTCCGGCGGCGCCGTCGCCCCGGAAACCGTGCCGTTCACCCGCGCCGGAGACCGCTAGAGGCGCGCCACCAGTGACGGCAGCGGGTCTTTACCCCTGCTGACGCGCGGTGGTGCGGCGCTGGCCGTACGCGCGCGGATCGGGCAAGCTCCCCGGTCTGTGTAGTGTTACGGATACCGCCGATGCCCCACCCCGCCCGCGCCCTGGCGCTCGCCATCGCCGCCCTGCTGGTGTTCAGCACCGCCGCACCGGCAGAAGCCGCCAAGAAGAAGGCCAACCGGCCGGCCGCCGCGCAGACCCGGCAGGCCGCCAAACCCAAGGCCAAACCGCGCGCGCGCCCCGCCGCGGCGCCGGCCCGCCAGCCCCTCGTGCGCCAGCAGACCAAGGCCGCCCAGCTCAACCGCATCTACGATGAATACTGGGATGCCTCGATGCGGCTCAATCCGCTGCAGGCCACCTTCCAGGGCGACAGCCGCCACAACGACCAACTGCCCAACATTCTCTCGGCCGCCTACCGCCAGCAGTCGCACGACTTCACCGTGGAATGGCTGGGCAAAGTGGAGAAGATCGGCCCCGATGGCCTCACCGGCCAGGACCTGCTGAGCTACGAGATTTTCGTACGCGACGCGCGCATGTCCGTCGCCGCCGAGCAGTATCCCAGCTGGATGCTGCCGGTCAGCCAGTACTACAACCTGGGCAGCATCATGGCGATCCTCGGCTCCGGCTCGGGCGCCCAGCCGTTCAACACGGTGAAGGATTACGACAACTGGTCCAAGCGTTCGCTGGGCATCGGCCCGCTGTTCGACCAGGCCATCGCCAACATGCGCCAGGGCATGGCCGCCGGCGTCGTGCAGCCGCGCGACCTGATGGAAAAGGTGCTGCCGCAGCTGGATGCGGTGATCAAGCCCACTGCCGAGGAAACCCTGTTCTGGGCGCCGGTGCGCAACCTGCCCGCCGACATTGCCGACACGGAAAAGACCCGCATCACCGCCGAATACAAACGCATGATCGAGTACCGGATCATGCCGGCCTACCGCGCCCTGCGCGGCTTCATCGCCACCGAATACCTGCCTGCCACGCGCAGCAGCGATGGCCTGGGCGCGCTGCCCAAGGGCCAGGCCTGGTATGGGCAGAACATCGTGCAGAGCACCGCATCCACCCTGGATGCGCAGCAGATCCACCGCATGGCCGAACAACGCGTGGCCACCCTGCAGGCGCAGATCGCGGGCATTCTGAAGGACAACAGGATCCGCGGCTCGCAACAGAAAGTGCTGCGCAACATGCGCACGGACAAGAGCTTCCAGTACGCCAATGGCGAGGCTCTGCTCAACCGCTACCGGCAGTTGCAGACCCAGGTCGCCGGCCGCCTGCCGGCCCTGCTCGGCACGCTGCCGAAGGCGCCGATGGAAATACACGCGGTCGAACCCGAGCGCGCTGCAGCCGCCTCGGCGGTGAGTTACCAGCAGCCGCTGCCGGATGGCCTGCGCCCGGGCATCCTGTATGTCAACACCGGCAACCTGGCAAGCCGGCGGCGCTGGGCCACACCGATGCAGTTCCTGCACGAAGGCATCCCGGGCCACCACGTGCAGCTGGGCCTGCAGCAGGAACTGGACAAGCTGCCGCGCTTCCGTCGCCTGGGCGGCGACATCGCCTTCATCGAAGGCTGGGGCCTGTATGCCGAATCGCTGGGTGACCCACTCGGCGTCTACCAGGATCCTTATGAACGCATCGGCTACCTGCAGGCCGCGCTGACCCGCGCCGCGCGCATGGCCGCCGACACCGGCCTGCATGCGCAGGGCTGGAGCAAGCGCCAGGCGGTGGACTACCTGGTCAAGACCGCCGACATCCCGGCCGAAGATGCCACGGCTGAAGTGGAACGCTTCATGGCATTGCCCGGGCAGACGCTGCCCAATGGCCTGGGCGAACTGAAGATGTTCGAGCTGCGCGACCGTGCCAAGGCTGCACTGGGGCCGCGTTTCGACCTGCGTCGCTTCCACGAGGAAGTGCTGCGCGACGGTTCGATGCCGCTCGATATCCTCGATGCCAAGCTGCAGCGCTGGATCGCCAGTGAAACCGCCGGCACGCCGGCGCCCGCCGCCAGTCCCTGACCTCGCCCCGGGAGCCGGCCATGCACATGACACCGCGTCCGCGCTGGATCAACGCGATGTGCATCGGCCTGCTCGCGGCCGGCAACGTCTTCGCCGCGCCGGTGCTGACGCCGCCGGACCCGGGCATCGATGCGTTGTTGCAGCGCTACGACGGCCAGGTGCCCGGCGCGGCGGTGCTGGTGCTGCACGACGGACAGCCGGTGTTCCAGCGCGGCTACGGCCTGGCCGTCCTCGAGGACGGCACCTCGGTGACCGCACAGAGCAACTTCCGCCTGGCCTCGCTGAGCAAGCAGTTCACCGCGGCGGCGATCCTGCTGTTGGCCGAGGATGGCCGTTTGACCCTGGATGACCCGCTCAAGCGCTGGTTGCCCTCGCTGCCGCGCGCCGCCGATGCGATCACCCTGCGCCAACTGCTCAGCCATACCAGCGGCCTGCTCGACTACGAAGACCTGCTGCCGCCCGGTGCGACGGCACAGGTGCACGACAACGACGTGCTGCACCTGCTGGAAACCCAGGACCGCACGCGCTTCGCCCCCGGCAGCCGCTACCGTTACAGCAACAGCGGATATGCGCTGCTGGCGCTGGTGGTGGCCAAGGCGTCCGGGCAGGATTTCGCCAGTTTTCTGAAGGCGCGTATCTTCAGCCCGCTGGGGATGGATGCCAGCGTCGCCCACCAGGACGGCGTGGACGATGTGGCGCATCGCGCGTACGGCTATAGCCAGATCGACGGACGCTGGCAGCGCACGGACCAGAGCCCCACCAGCGCGGTACTCGGCGACGGCGGCATCTATTCCTCGCTGACCGACCTGGCCAAATGGGACGCGGCACTGTACGACACGCGTCTGCTGAAGGCAGCGTCCTTGCGCCAGGCATTCGCGCCGGCCACCGCCACCGAGGAACCGGACGTGCCGTTCTACGGCTTCGGCTGGCGCCTCAACGGCCAGGCGCAATGGCACAGCGGGGAGAGCATCGGCTTCCGCAATGTGATCCTGCGTTATCCCGCACACCGCCTGACGGTGATCATCCTGAGCAACCGCGACGGCCCCGAACCCTATCCGCTGGCGCTGCAGATCGCACGACGCTGGCTGGACACCCTGCAATGACCCACGACCACGGCACCCCGCTGCTCGGCGTCCACCATGTGGCGCTGATCGGTTCGGACTACGCGCGCTCCAGGGCGTTCTACACCGAGGTCCTTGGCCTGCGGGTGCTGGACGAAAACTACCGCGCCGCGCGCGATTCCTGGAAGCTCGACCTGGCCCTGCCCGACGGCAGCCAGCTGGAGCTGTTCTCTTTCCCGCACGCCCCGCCCCGCCCAAGCCGCCCGGAAGCCCAGGGGCTGCGTCATCTCGCGTTCCGGGTAGCGGCGCTGGAGCCGATGATCGCGCGCCTGGCCGCGGCCGATGTCGCCTGCGAGGCGATCCGTACCGACGAATACACCGGCCGCCGCTTCACCTTCTTCGCCGACCCGGACGGACTGCCGCTGGAGCTGTACGAGATCCCGGCCGAGGGCGGCTGAACAGGGTCGGCGGTGCGTTCCGTACCGGAGCGAATGGGTATACAGTCGGGCTGTACCGGCCCTGCGCCGGCATTCACGAACTCCCTGGGAGGGGAAACATGCGCAAGACTTTGAAGACCCTGCTGCTGGCACTGCCGCTGATGCTGGCCGCCATGTCGGCCAGTGCGGCCGATGGTGCGGTCGGCCGCTGGAAGACCATCGACGACAAGACCGGCAAGGTAAAGTCGATCGTGGAGATCACCCAGGCCACCAACGGCACCCTGACCGGCAAGGTGGTGGAGATCCTGCATTCGGACAAGGGCCCCAATCCGGTCTGCGACGGTTGCGAAGGCGCCAACAAGAACAAGCCGGTCAAGGGCATGACGATCCTGTGGAACCTCAAGGCCGACGGCGCCAACGCCTGGTCCGGCGGCACCATCCTGGACCCGGGCAACGGCAAGACCTACAAGTCCAAGGCCAAGCTCCAGACCGGCGGCGCCAAGCTCGACGTCTCCGGCTGCATCGCCTTCATCTGCCGCTCCCAGACATGGGTGCGTGAGTAATCTGGCGCTGTTTGTCTAGTCATTGCTCCGGTGTGGTCGAGGCGTGTGCATCGCCGGTTGGGAGGAAGAGAAAGGCCGAAGCGGCTGCGCCGCTTCGGCCTTTTGCATTTCAACTCCCCCCACACCCCGAACCAAACCGCTCTGGCTTCGGTCTCGGCAGGAAGAAGCTCCTTTCGGTTCGATTCGTTCGGCCAAGTTCGCCTCGCTTAGGCGTCGGCGTCGGCCTCTGCCCCCGCCGTTCCCATGCATACCAGCCAACTGTGGAAGGGTTGGGGTGGTTGAGGTTGCGGGGCCCTCCACCGCATGGATGCGGYGRCGGAGCTTACAKGKGTGAGGGCGCATTGCTTGCGRGGCAYTGCCTCGCATGCGWCCGAACGCMCAGCCGCCAGCGGCTGGGCCGGGCCGCGGAGCGGGACTTGCAGCGTGTCCCGTGAACCTACAGGCCCTCGCACCGCGCAGGAGCATCGGCCGCAGGGCGTTGGCGTTGGACTTGGCTTTGGCTCCTGCTCCTGCCTCCGCTTCTGCCCGAAAATTTGCGATGCGCCCGCGCAGCCGGGACAATGGGCGTCTGCGCCGTGCGCGGCGCCCTTTCCTTTTTCAGCCAAAGAGTTGCCCATGTCCATCGTTCGCATGACCGACCTCGATCTCTCCGGCAAGCGCGTGCTGATCCGCCAGGACCTCAACGTGCCGATCGAGAATGGCAACATCACCTCCGAGCAGCGCATCACCGCATCGTTGCCGACGTTGAAGATGGCGCTGGAGAAGGGCGCGGCGGTCATGGTCATGTCGCACCTGGGACGGCCGAAGGAAGGCGTGTGGAGCGACGCGGATTCGCTGGCGCCGGTGGCGCTGCGGCTCTCGCATCTGCTCGGTGTGAACGTACCGCTGGTGCGCGACTGGGTCGACGGTGTCGAGGTCGCGCCCGGCGAGATCGTGCTGCTGGAAAATTGCCGCATGAACGTCGGCGAAGCCAAGGACGATGAAGCGCTGGCGAAGAAGTATGCGGCGCTGTGCGACGTGTTCGTCATGGATGCCTTCGGCACCGCGCACCGTGCGCAGGCCTCCACCCACGGCGTGATCCGCTTCGCCCCCGTCGCCGCTGGCGGTCCGCTGCTGATGGCCGAGCTGGACGCGCTGGCCAAGGCCCTGCACGCCCCGGCAACGCCGCTGCTGGCGATCGTGGCCGGCAGCAAGGTCAGCACCAAGCTTGAGCTGCTCTCCAGCCTGGTCGGCAAGGTCGACCAGCTGATCGTCGGCGGCGGCATCGCCAACACCTTCATCGCCGCGGCCGGTTACCCGGTCGGCAAGTCGCTGTACGAGCCGGACCTGCTGGACACGGCGAAGCAGATCGTCGCCGACGCCAAGGCGCGCGGCGCCGAGATCCCGCTGCCGACCGACGTGGTGGTGGCCAAGCAGTTCCTGCCCGATGCCGAGGCCACGGTGAAGGCGCTGGCCGATGTGGCCGAGGATGACCTGATCCTGGACATCGGCCCGGACACCGCCCGGCACTACGCCGGGTTGATCGCCAAGGCCGGCACCGTGGTCTGGAACGGCCCGGTCGGCGTGTTCGAGTTCGAGGCCTTCAGCCACGGCACCCAGGCGCTGGCGCAGGCGATTGCCGCCTCGTCGGCGTTCTCCATCGCCGGCGGCGGGGACACCCTGGCGGCGGTGGACAAGTACGACATCGCCGATCAGATCAGCTACATCTCCACCGGCGGCGGCGCGTTCCTGGAGTTCCTGGAAGGCAAGACCCTGCCGGCCGTGGCCGCGCTCGACGCACGGGGCGCGTGATGGCGACCGTGGGGCGTCACGCCGATGCCGGGCGGGATGTCCTGTTCTTCGATCTGGATGGCACGMTGATCGACTCGGCGGTCGGCATCACCCAGTGCGTGGCGCATGCGCTCACGCAGATGGGCAAGCCGGTGCCGCCGCAGGAAGAACTGCGGCGCTGGATCGGCCCGTCGCTGCGCACCAGTTTCGCGCCGCTGTTCGCCGATCCGGCCGATGTCGAGCAGGCGGTGACGTATTACCGCGAGCGTTTCGACGTGGTCGGCTGGCGCGAACACGAGGTCTACCCGCGCATCGGCCAGGTCGTGCAGGCCCTGCATGATCGCGGCCATCGGCTGGCCATCGTCACCGCCAAGAACGAGCCGCATGCGCGGCGCATCGTCGAGCACCTGCCGTTCGGCAGCTGCTTCGAGGACGTGATCGGGGCGACCATCGATGGCAGCCGCAGCGAGAAGCCGCAGCTGGTGGCCGAGGCGCTGCAGCGGCTGTCACTGGTCCCGCAGCAGTGCTGGATGATCGGCGACCGGCGCATGGWTATCGCCGGTGCGCGCCATCACAACATGCGCAATATCGGCGTGTTGTGGGGTTTTGGCGGGGCCCAGGAGCTGCAGGAAGCCGGTGCGCAGCATCTGGCCAACGCGCCGGATGACCTGCTGACCGTGCTCGCCTGACCGCTGCGGCGGCGTCCCGTACGCCGCCGCATGTCGTGCGCAAAGCCAATCGTGTCGGGGCTTGTCGCCATTCGCGCGTCGGCCGATGTCCGCGCGGCGGTCCGGCGCTGTCTGCGGGACATCGGACAAACCCAGACACCGCAAGGCTGTAAACGTATTCATGGGACGTGAAGGGTGTGCTAATTTCGATCCTTTCCCGGGAGCCCATTTACCATGATTGAGCGTCAGCGCCGTACCAAGATCCTTGCCACCCTCGGACCGGCAACCGACCCGCCGGGCGTGCTGGAGGATCTCTTCCGCGCCGGCGTGAACGTGGTTCGCCTCAACTTCAGTCACGGTGATCCGTCCGGCCAGGCCAAGCGTGCCGCCGACGTGCGCGCCGCCTCGCAGCGGGTGGGCGTGGAAGTGGGCATCCTGGCCGATCTGCCGGGCCCGAAGATCCGCATCGAGCGCTTCGCCGAAGGCAAGATCCACCTCAAGGCGGGTGACCGCTTCGACCTGGTCGCCTCGGCGACGCCGCCGCCGGGTGACACCACCCAGGTGGGCGTGAGCTACCTCGGCCTGCCGCAGGACGTGGCCGCCGGTGACGTGCTGCTGCTCGACGATGGCCTGATGCAGCTGCAGGTGATCGAAGTGCAGGGCGAGCGCATCATCAACACCGTGCTCAACGACGGCGTGCTGTCCGACCGCAAGGGCCTGAACAAGCAGGGCGGTGGCTTGTCGCTGGGCGCGCTGACCGAGCGCGACAAGGAACTGATCGGCATCGTGGCCAAGATCGGCGTGGACTTCATCGCCGTCTCGTTCTGCCGCAATGCGCAGGACATGAACGATGCGCGCGAAATCGCCGAATCGCATGGCTGCTATGCCGCGCTGGTGTCCAAGATCGAGCGCACCGAGGCGATCGAGAACCTGGAAGAGATCATCGACGCCAGCGACGTGGTCATGGTCGCGCGTGGTGACCTGGGCGTGGAAATCGGCGATGCCGAGCTGCCGGGCCTGCAGAAGAAGATCATCAAGGCCTCGCTGGCGCAGAACAAGGTGGTGATCACCGCCACCCAGATGCTGCAGTCGATGGTCGAAAGCCCGATCCCGACCCGCGCCGAAGTGCTGGACGTGGCCAACTCGGTCATCGACGGTACCGATGCGGTGATGCTGTCGGCCGAAACCGCCGCCGGTGCCTACCCGGTCAAGGCCGTCGAAGCGATGGCGCGCATCTGCCTGGGTGCCGAGCGTCAGTTCCAGACCGAGACCGATTTCGGCGCCTCGCCGCGCGGGCTGGAGCGTGCCGACCAGGCCATCGCCATGGCCACCATGTTCCTGTCCCAGCACGTGGGCGTGCGCGCGATCGTGGCAATGACCGAATCCGGTGGCACCGCGCGCTACCTGTCGCGTTTCCGTGCCTCGGCACCGGTGTTCGCGGTGACCCGCCATGACGGCGCGCGCCGCCAGATGGCGCTGATGCGCGATGTGTTCCCGATCAACTTCGACAGCCGCGGCTTCACCCCGCGCGAAGCGGCCCGCGGCAGCATCCGCCTGCTGGTGGAAGCCAACCAGCTGCAGGCCGGCGACCGCGTGGTGTTCACCAGCGGTGAGCACATGGAAACCCACGGCGCCACCAACACCCTGCGCCTGCTGGAAGTGGGCGAAGACGGTCGCGCCAGCGGCCTGGGCGACCTGTAAGGGGAGGGCCGGGCGACGCCCGGCAGTGCAGCACACGGCGGCGCGGCGGAAACGTCGCGCCGTCACACGTTGGCCATCTGAAAGCGTTTCCAGATTCCGTGGACGGTCAGTTCACGGAAGGCGGGAGCTATAATTGCGGTTTTCCCGCACCCGCCACAGGAAATACATGAGCATCGAACAGCTGGCTGAAACCGCCCAGGCCATGGTCGCCCCGGGCAAGGGCATCATCGCGATCGACGAATCCACCGGCACCATCGGCAAGCGCTTCGCCAGCGTCGGCCTGGAGAACACCGAAGAGAACCGTCGCGCCTACCGCGAGATGCTGCTCACCACGCCGAAGCTGAACGAGCATATCTCCGGCGCGATCCTGTACGACGAGACCATCCGTCAGTCCACCAAGGATGGCGTGCCGTTCGCCAAGTACATGGCCGACCACGGCATCATCCCGGGCATCAAGGTCGACARGGGTGCCCACCCGCTCGCCGGCTGCCCCGGTGAGATGGTGACCGAGGGCCTGGACGGCCTGCGCGAGCGCCTGCAGGAGTACTACAAGCTGGGTGCGCGCTTCGCCAAGTGGCGTGCGGTGATCAACATCGGCGAGAGCATCCCGTCGGGTACCTGCATCGAGTCCAACGCCCACGCGCTGGCCCGTTATGCGGCGCTGTGCCAGGAATGCGGCCTGGTGCCGATGGTCGAGCCGGAAGTGATCATGGACGGCGACCACGACATCGAGACGTGCTACGAAGTCACCGAAGCGACCCTGCGTTCGCTGTTCGACGCGCTGTACCAGCAGAACGTGCTGCTGGAAGGCACCATCCTGAAGGCCTCGATGGTCATCTCCGGCAAGGGCTGCGAAGAGCAGGCCGACGTCGAGGAAGTGGCCGAGTCGACCGTGATGTGCCTCAAGAGCACCGTGCCGGCGATCCTGCCGGGCGTGGTGTTCCTGTCCGGCGGCCAGAGCGATGAGCAGTCCACCGCACACCTGGATGCCATGAACCAGATGGGCAACCTGCCGTGGCCGCTGAGCTTCTCCTACGGCCGCGCCATGCAGCAGGCCGCGCTGAAGCTGTGGGCCAAGGACACCAAGGCCAACATCGCCAAGGCACAGCAGACCGTGTACGACCGCGCCAAGGAAAACGGCCAGGCGGCACTGGGCAAGTGGAACGGCTGATACCGGCCTGACCGCACATGAAGAAACGCCGGCCTCGCGCCGGCGTTTTTTTTGGTGGGGTAGAGCCACCCCATGGGTGGCTGCGCGCGGTGCTTGGGTGGCTGTGCGCGGTGCCTGCGGGGGGCTGTGCGCAACGCCCGGATGGCTGCGCGCGGTGCCTGATCGCAAGCAGGCAGCAGCCACGCATGGCGTGGCTCTACCCGTCGCGGTCTGGCACGATGCGATCCACATTGCCCGGATGGATGCCATGATCGTGCGACGCTGCGTTGGGGTGTTGGTGTTACCGCTGCTGTTTGGTTGCTGCGTGGTACACGCTATGCCGCCACGCGGTTTCGACGTGCTGCACTACAGCGTGGCGCTGGTGCCCGATATCGCCGCCAAGCGCGTGCGGGGGCAGCAGACCGTTCGTTTCAGGGCGGTGCAGACGCTGTCCACGCTCACGCTCGATGCGGGCACACTCGAGGTGACGTCGGTGAAGCAGGGCGGTCGCGCGCTTGCCTTTGTGCAGGCCGATCAGCAGCTGCACATCACACTGGCCACGCCGCTGAAGCCCGGTGCGTCGGCCGAGCTGCAGATTCTCTACCACGGTGCGCCGGCGTTCGGCCTGACGTTCGCCCCCGAGCGCGAGGAGGTCTACACGATCTTCTCCACCAGCCAGTGGATGCCCTCGGTGGATGCGCCCGATGAGCGCGCCACGCTGGATCTGTCGGTAACGTTGCCGCCGGCGCTGCTGGCCACCGGCACCGGCCGCGCGCTGCCCACGCGCACGTTGGCCGATGGACGCCGGGAACATCGCTGGCGGCTGGACACGCCGATGCCCGGTTACGTGTATGGCTTCGCGGCCGGCCGCTACCAGCAGGCCACGCAGCAGCAGGGTCCGGTGCAGCTGCGTTTCCTGTCGGTGGACCGCACGCCGGCGCAGCTGCGGACGGTGTTCGTGCGTACCGGCGACATGCTCGGCTTCTTCGCGGCACGCGCCGGGCTGCCATATCGCGGTGACTATCAGCAGGCGCTGGTGGCAAGCACCATCGGGCAGGAAATGGCGGGTGTGTCGTTGATGTCCGAGGCGTACGGCCAGGAGGTACTCGACGATGCCGACCAGACCGCGTTGATGGCACATGAGGCCGCGCACCAATGGTGGGGCAACCGGGTCACCTGCGCCGGCTGGGAGCATTTCTGGCTCAACGAGGGCATGGCCAACTTCATGACCGCCGCTTACCTGCAGCAGGCGCAGGGCGAGGTCGCCTACCAGGCGCAGGTGGAAGGCTGGCGCAAGCGCTTGGATGCGCTACGGGCCAAGGGCGCGGACCACGCGCTGGTGTATGCCGATTGGAACGCCCCTACCGCCGATGACCGCGCGGTGGTCTACCGCAAGGGCGCCTACGTGCTGCACCTGCTGCGCGGCGAACTCGGCGAAGCGGTGTTCTGGCGCGGCCTGCGCGACTACACCGTCACCAACGACGGACGCTCGGTGGTCACCGCCGATTTCCAGCGGGCCATGGAGAAGGCCGCTGGGCATTCGCTGCAACCGTTCTTCGACGAATGGGTCTATACCGCTGGATCAGCGACGCGGTGACCGGTCTGCGACGCTGGCAAGTCCCTCAGGCGGCAGAGTGCGGCCAGGCGAAGATTCACAAAGCGGGCGGGCGCAGCGTCCACGCTAGGGTCGCCGCGCGGTCGACTGTACGTGCGCTGCGTTATCGCGATCGTGGGCTGTATGCCGGCCGGACACAGCGGGTCGCGAAAAGCCCGCTACGTTCCATCGCCATGCCGGCATTGAACAGTGTCCGAGGGTCGGCAGTCGGCAGGGGGTAACCCTACCTTGGCAACGGCAACGGCAACGTCGATCGCTCCAGCTCTGGCAAGATGACCGGCGTTCGCTCCCTCAGTGCGCCGCAGCCGGCGGCAGCCCAAGCTCCAGCGACGGCAGCAGCGTTGACGGTGGCGCCTCGAACGGTTGGCCCAGCGTGGCCAACGCGGACTGGTACGCCTTGAACGTCGCTGCGTTGTAGGCCACCAGAATGATGCGCTGCGGTTCGCGGTGCGAGCGCTGCCAGGCGACGGTTTCGGTGGCGGCGATCAGCGCGGCCTGGTGCAGCGGGTACCCGAACACCCCGCAACTGATGGCCGGGAAGGCGATCGAATGCAGGTCCATCTTTTCAGCCAGCTGCAGCGACTTCCAGTAACAGTTGGCCAGCAGCGCCGGTTCGTCGCGCTGGCCGTCCTGCCAGACCGGGCCGACGGTGTGGAAGATATGCCGCGCCGGCAGGTTATGACCGGCGGTGGCACGCACCTCGCCCGTCGGGCAGCGCACGCCCGGCCGGATCTGCGCCATGGCTTCGCATTCGGCCAGCAAGCCTGGGCCGGCCGCACGATGGATCGCGCCGTCCACGCCGCCCCCGCCGAGCAGGGATTCGTTGGCCGCATTGACGATCGCATCCACCGCCAGGGTCGTGATGTCGCCCTGCCACACTTCGATCTTCATGCGTACCACTCCTGACTGAAACCGGGTCCATGCAACGGGATGTCGCCTTGTTACTGCACCGTACCGGGCAGCAGGTCGAGGTTGCGTCATCATCGTCTCAGGCAGTGCGACCCGGTGTGCACTGCCTTGCAAATACACGATGCGGGGTGTCGGCTTCACCCCAGATGAAGCAAACCCCGACACCTGAATGCGACAACGCCCACCGAAGGGTGGGCGTCGCGGGGTGCCATGATGACAACGCGGCGATCAGGGCAGACCGGCCAGCCAATCGTCGTCGGAGCCTTCGATGATGTCGGCAAACAGCGGGGTGGAGAAGTAGCGCTCGCCGGTGTCCGGCAGCATCGCCAGGATCACGCTGCCCTTCTCGGCACGCGCGGCGATGTCCAGCGCGCTGGCCATGGTGGCACCGGCGGAGATACCGACGAAGATGCCTTCCTCGGCGGCGAGCCGGCGCGCGGTTTCGATCGCGCGGGTGTCCTCGATGGTCAGCAGTTCGTCATACACGCTGCGGTTGAGCACCTCGGGCACGAAGTCCGGGGTCCAGCCCTGGATCTTGTGCGGCTTCCATTCGTCGCCCTTGAGAAGGGCGGCGCCGGCCGGTTCGGTCGCCACGATGCGGGTCTCCGGGCGGGCCACCTTGAGTACTTCGCCCACGCCGGTCAGGGTGCCGCCGGTGCCCCAGCCGGTGACGAAGTAGTCCAGGCGCTTGCCGGCGAAGTCGCGCAGGATTTCCGGCGCGGTGGTGTTGCGGTGGTAGGCCGGGTTGGCGGGGTTGGCGAACTGGCTGGCCAGGAACCAGCCGTGTTCGTCGGCCAGTTCCTTCGCGCGGCGGACCATGCCCGAGCCGCGTTCGGCGGCCGGAGTCAGGATCACCTTGGCCCCGTACGCGCGCATCAGCTTGCGACGCTCGATCGAGAAGGTCTCCACCATGGTGGCCACGAACTTGTAACCGCGCGCGGCCGCCACCATCGCCAACGCCACGCCGGTGTTGCCCGAGGTCGCTTCGACAATCGTGTCGCCGGGCTTGAGGACGCCGCGTGCCTCGGCATCGAGAATGATCGCCAGCGCCAGGCGGTCCTTGACCGAGCCACCGGGATTGAACGATTCCACTTTGGCGTAGACGCTCACGTGGTCGGGGGCGATGCGGTTCAGGCGTACCACCGGGGTATTGCCGATGGTGTCCAGAATGGAGTTGTACAGGGCCATGGGATGCTCCGAAGAAGTCCGTTCACCGCGCGCGGCGCGGCAGGGGGAGAGGGCAGGGCAGACCGTAGACCCGGCATATGCCCCCGGGAAATGACCTGATACCCTTCTTAAACAACATTTGGTTATAAGCTGGTGACGGCAATTGCCCTACAGTCGGATTGCCCTCCCTTTGCCAGCCGTGCCGCACGCCCATGACGCTGACCCAACTCCGTTATCTGGTGGCCATCGCCGACGCCGAGCTCAACATCACGCTGGCGGCCTCGCGCGTGCATGCCACCCAACCCGGCCTGTCCAAGCAGCTCAAGCAGCTGGAGGATGAACTGGGCTTCCTGTTGTTCGTGCGCAAGGGTCGCAGCCTCGAAGCGGTGACCCCGGCCGGGGTGGAAGTGATCGGCCGCGCCCGCGCCGTGCTGTCTGAAGCCAACAACATCCGCACCTACGCGGCCAACCAGCGTCGCGAAAGCCAGGGCCAGCTGATCCTCACCACCACCCATACCCAGGCGCGCTTCGTGCTGCCGCCGGCGGTGGCGAAGATCAAGCAGGCCTATCCGCAGGTGAGCGTGCACCTGCAGCAGGCTGCCGAAAGCGATGCGCTGGACCTGCTCAGCCAGGGTGATGCGGACATCGCGATCATCAGCACCGCGGGCGGTGAGCCCAACGCCGGCCTGGCCATTCCGCTGTACCGCTGGCGCCGACTGGTGCTGGTGCCGCGCGGGCATGCGCTGGACCGCCCGGGCGCGGCACCGGACCTGCAGGCGCTGGCCAACCACCCGCTGATCAGCTACGAATCCTCTACCCGCGGCAGCTCCTCGCTGCAGCGGGCCTTCGCCAGTGCCGGGCTGACGCCGGACATCGCGCTGACCGCGTTGGACGCGGACCTGATCAAGACCTACGTGCGCACCGGCCTGGGCGTGGGGCTGCTGGCGGAAATGGCGGTCAATGCCAGCGACGACGACCTGCGTGCGTGGCCGGCCCCGGCCCCGATCGACGAGTGCATCGCCTGGGCGGTGCTGCCGCGTGATCGCGTCCTGCGCGACTACGCGCTGGAGCTGGTGCACGTGCTTGCCCCACAGATCGATACCCGCGACCTGCGCCGGGTGATCGACGGCAACCAGGAGGCCAACTGGCCGCTGCCCCCCACCTGGGAATCGCTGACGCAGACCATCACCGTCTGAGAAGCGACGGTGATGGCCGCGCATGCTTCCTCTACCCCGCGCCGTTGGCGCGCCCGCTTCAACAGAAGGGGGCTTTTCTCCAGAAGGGTTGAGGCGTTCGGTGGGCGCTTCGAACGGGCCGCTGCGACGGTTGGTCGCAGGGCTCCGGGCTGCCCTGCCCAAGGTCGGGCGCTACCATGAGGGGGTGAACGTCCGCCGTCGCCCGTATGCCGTCTTTCTTCAGCTTGCCTTCGTGGCGACGCTGCTGATGGCGCTGGCGCCGCTGGTCAGCCGCTGGCAGCAGGCGCACGCCGAGGCACCGGTGATGCTCATGCCGACCGGGATGGCCCACGCGATGTCGGGGCCGTTGGATGCCCACGCCGGACACGTCATGGCGCATCAGGACATGCAGCACGACGGCACGCAGCGCCATCACATGGCGACGCAGCCGATGCCGGTGCACACCATGCAGGGCGCTCACGAGCAAGCGGCACCGTCGCCGCCGATGAGCGAGMACGCCGGGCATGGCGACGCCTGCGAGTACTGCATGATGGCCTCGCGGCTGATGCCGTGGCTGGCGGTGCTGATCCTGCTGTTGCCGGCGATGCCGGTCATCGCGCCGCGCGCGTGTCGCGCGGTGCCCACGCCACGCAGCCTGCGCTGGCCTGCCCACGCCGCGCGTGGCCCGCCCGCGCGCTCCTGAAAGCCACCGCCCTTCCTGCCCGTGTCGCCGTGATGGCGGCGCATGCCTGCGTGCTTTTCTGGAGTTTCACCATGACTGTTGCTTCCCGCAGCGCGGGCGCACTGACGCGCCTGTCTGTTTCCCTGTCGCTGGCCCTGGCGGCGCTGCCGCTGCATGCCGCCAATGACGACGCCCGCACCCTCGACACCCTGGTGGTGACCGCCAGCGCGCCATCCTCGCCGCTGCACTGGGTCACCGACCCACGCCTGCCGCGCCAGCCGGTCCCGGCCAGCGACGGCGCCGATTACCTCAAGACGGTTCCTGGCTTTGCCGCCATCCGCAACGGCGGTACCAACGGTGATCCGGTCCTGCGCGGCATGTTCGGCTCACGCCTGAACATCGTCAGCAACGAAGGCAACCTGATCGGCGCGTGTCCGTCGCGCATGGACAACCCGCTGTCCTACATCGCCCCGGAAACCTTCGACCGGTTGACCATCATCAAGGGGCCGCAGAGCGTGCGCTGGGGTGCCGGTGCGTCGGCTGGCACGGTGCGCTTCGAGCGCGATACCCCGCGCTTCGATGCCCCGGGCATCGACCTCAACGCCAGTGCGCTGGTCGGCTCGCGCAACCGCAACGACCAGGTGCTCGACCTCACCGCCGGTGCCTCGCAGGGCTACGTGCGGGTCAACGGCAACCGCTCCGAAGCGGACGATTACAAGGACGGTAACGGCGACGTCGTGCCATCCAAGTGGCGCAAGTGGAACAGCGACGTCGCCGTCGGCTGGACGCCCGATGCGGACACCGTGCTGGAGCTGTCGGCCGGCACCGGCGACGCCATCGCCCGCTATGCCGGCCGTGGCATGGATGGCGCCGCGTTCAAGCGCACCAGCTATGCGGGCCGCGTCGAGAAGGACAACCTGCCCGGCGCCTGGGACAAGCTGCTGGCCAACGTGTATTACAACGACGCCGACCACGTAATGGACAACTACACCCTGCGCACGCCCAACCCGGACAGCAGCATGCCGATGCCGATGGCGGCCAATGTCGATCGCCGCACGACGGGCGGCCGCATCGCCTCGGAGTGGCGCTGGCAGGACATCGCCCTGGTGGCCGGCGTCGATGCGCAGGACGGCCGCCACCGCAGCCGCAGCGGCATGGGTCGCAACACCTATCGCCAGCAGTCCTGGAACACCGACGCGCGCTTCGAAAACCTGGGTGCCTTCACCGAAATCACCCTTGGCGAAGGCACGGCGCAGCGCTGGGTCGGCGGCCTGCGCATTGACCGCGCCGAGGTCACCGACGAACGCCGTCGCGCCGGGATGATGGCCATGCCCAATCCAACCGCCGGCCAGCAGCGCCGCGAAGACCTGGGCAGCGGCTTCCTGCGCATCGAACGCGATCTCGCCCCATCGCTGACCTGGTATGCGGGCATCGGCCACAGCGAGCGCATGCCCGACTACTGGGAGCTGTTCTCGCCCGACATGGGACCGATGGGCGCGGCGAACGCGTTCGCCGGTATCCAGCCGGAAAAAACCACCCAGCTCGACCTTGGCCTGCAATACCGCAGTGACCGCCTCAACGCCTGGGTATCGGCCTACGCCGGCCGGCTGCAGGACTACATCCTGTTCGCCTACCGGGAGGGCGGCATGATGGGCAGCATGACTCAGGCCGACAACGTGGACGCGCGCATCGCCGGCGCCGAAGCCGGCGCGGAATTGGTCCTCACCGAACAGTGGAAACTCGGCGGTACGCTCGCCTACGCATGGGGCGAAAACCGCAGCGACGGCACGCCGCTGCCGCAGATGCCGCCGCTGGAGGCGCGCGTGAGCGCCAACTGGCAGGGCCAGCGCTGGAGCATGGGCGCACTCGCCCGCGCCGTCGCCCACCAGCACCGCGTCGCCGCCAACCAGGGCAATGTCGTGGCACGCGACCTCGGCCCCAGCGCCGGCTTCGCCACTCTCGCGCTCAACGCCGGCTACCGCCTCAGCGATGCGCTGCAGCTCAGCGCGGGTATCGACAACCTGTTCGATCGCGCCTACAGCGAGCACCTGAACCTGGCCGGCAGCGCCGATTTCGGCTTCCCCGCTGATCCGATCCGGATCAACGAGCCGGGCAGGACGGTGTGGATGAAGGTGAATTACCGCTATTGAGCACGCCGGAGAATCCGCCGTTCGCCAGCAAGGCACGGGTATCGACCGTTGGTGGTACCTGTGCGGGAATTCAAGGGCAGCCGACCAGCGGTCGGTCCGAGGTCAGCCGACCGACGGTCGGTTCAAGGGCAGCCGACCAACGGTCGGCTCTACGGGGCTTCGGCGCACGACATTGGCCTCCCGCGGGGCGTTGACGTCATCCGACACGCTCTGACACACACCGATACACCCCTCGACCACCCCAGCACGAAAGGCGTTGCCCCCGTCACCGGTCGCCCTGCCGGCCCCGGTAAACGCTTGGCACATATGCCCGGTCAGCCCCGACCCGTACACTCGGCGGTCGTGGAATTAACGGGATTTTTTCAAATGTCGGGACGCATCACCGCGCGCATCGCCGCTGGCCTCACCCTGGCCTTCCTGGTCGGGTGCAGCAGCAAGGACGACGCCGCGCGCCGGCCGGCAGACGCCGTACCGGTCACCACCCAGGTGGTGCAGCCCTCGGCGTGGAATGACACCCTCCAGGCGCTGGGCACGGCCAAGGCCCGTGAATCGGTGACCATCACCGCCAAGGTCAGCGAAATCATCGAAACCGTGCACTTCGACAGCGGCCAGCAGGTCAGAGCCGGCACGCCGCTGGTGACCTTGCGGGGGCAGGCACAGGAGGCGGCCCTGCTGCAGGCCCAGGCCACCTTCGCCGAAGCGGACCAGCTGTACAAGCGCCAGCGCGAACTGGCCGCCCAGCAACTCGTCGCCAGCGCCACCCTGGACACCCAGCGCGCCATCCGCGATGCGGCCGAAGCCCGGGTGCGCGAAATGCAGTCGGACATCGGCGACCGCCGGGTCCGCGCGCCCTTCGCCGGCGTGCTCGGCATCCGTCAGGTAAGCGCCGGCTCGCTGGTCACCCCCAGCACCACCATCGCCACGCTGGATGACATCGAGCGCATGCACGTCGACTTCCAGGTGCCCGAAGCCGAACTGGCCAGCCTCACCACCGGCGACAAGGTCACTGCCAGCAGCGTCGCCTATCCGGGCCGCAGCTTTGAAGGCACGGTGGCCACCATCGATACCCGCGTCGATCCCGGCACCCGCGCGGTCACCGTCCGCGCCGACTTCATCAATGCCGACCACGCCCTGCGTCCCGGCATGTTGCTGGACATCCGCATGTTCCGCCCGGAACGACAGGCGCTGGTCATCCCCGAAATCGCCGTGGTCCAGGTCGGTCGCGATTCCTTCGTCTACCGGGTCAAGGCCGACCACAGCGTCGAGCGCAGCGACGTCAGCAGCGGCGCCCGCCGCGCCGGCGTGGTGGAAATTCTCAGCGGGCTCAAGCCCGGCGACCGCATCGTGGTGGACGGCACCGGCAAACTGCGGCCGGGCCTGAAGGTCGACGACCGCCCCGACACCGCGCCCGCCGCCAAGCCCGCGGACCCGGCAGGATGAAGCTGTCCGACGTCTCCATCCAGCGCCCGGTCTTTGCCGTGGTGATGAGCCTGCTGCTGGTCGTGCTGGGCATCATGTCCTTCACCCGGCTGACCCTGCGCGAGCTGCCGGCCATCGATCCGCCGATCGTGTCGGTGTCGGTCGATTACACCGGCGCCTCGGCGGCGGTCATCGAAAGCCGGGTCACCCAGGTGCTGGAAGACGCGCTGGCCGGCATCGAAGGCATCGATACCATCAACGCGCGCAGCTCCAACGGCCGCGCCCAGGTGAGCATCGAGTTCAACGCCAGCCGCGATATCGAAGCGGCTGCCAACGACGTGCGCGATGCGGTCAGCCGCGTCGCCGACCGCATGCCCGAAGAGGCGCGTCCGCCGGAAATCGCCAAGGTCGAATCCGATGCCGACCCGATCATCTGGTTCAACATGGCGTCCTCGAGCATGGACACCCTGGAGCTGAGCGACTACGCCGACCGCTATGTGGTGGATCGCTTCTCAAGCCTGGATGGCGTAGCCCAGGTCCGCATCGGCGGCCGCCAGCGCTACGCCATGCGCATCTGGCTGGACCGCGACCAGATCGCTGCCCGCGGCCTCACCGTGGGGGATGTGGAAACCGCGCTGCGCAATGAAAACGTGGAACTGCCCGCCGGCCGCATCGAATCGACCGACCGTGATTTCACCCTGCGCGTGGAGCGCAACTACAGCAAGCCCGAGGACTTTGCGACCATCCCGCTGGGCAAGGGCAACGACGGCTACGTGGTACGCCTGGGGGACGTGGCGAAGATCGAACTGGCCTCCTCCGAACGCCGCGCCTACTACCGCAGCAACGGCGAGCCGGGCATCGGCCTGGGCATCGTCAAAACCTCCACCGCCAACGCACTGGACGTGGCCCGTACCGCGCGCGCCGAGGCCGAGCGCGTCGCACTGACCCTGCCCGAAGGCACCCGCATCTTCGTCGCCTTCGACAACACCACCTTCATCGAAGCAGCCGTGGACCGCGTCTACGCCACCCTGGTGGAGGCGATGCTGCTGGTGCTGGCGGTGATCTGGCTGTTCCTGGGCAGCTTCCGCGCCGCGCTGATTCCTGCGGTAACCGTACCGGTGTGCCTGGTCGCCGCGTTCATCGCGCTGTACGCCTTCGGCTTCTCGATCAATCTGCTGACCCTGCTTGCCCTGGTGCTGTGCATCGGGTTGGTCGTCGATGATGCGATCGTGGTGGTGGAGAACGTGCAGCGGCGTATCGACCTGGGCGAGCCGCCGCTGGTGGCCTCCAAGCGCGGTACCGCGCAGGTCGCCTTCGCGGTGATCGCCACGACCGCCGTGCTGGTAGCGGTGTTCCTGCCGGTGGGCTTCCTGGAAGGCAATACCGGCCGCCTGTTCCGCGAACTGGCCGTCGCCCTGGCCGCCGCGGTGGCGCTGTCGGCGTTCGTCTCGCTCACGCTTACCCCGATGATGGCGTCCAAGCTGCTCAAGCCGCATTCCGGGCGCGCCCCGCGCGGCCTGCACGGCGTCATCGATCGCAGCTTGGCACGTGTGTCCGGCGCCTATGGCCGCGTGCTGGAAAAGCACATCGGTCGCACCTGGATCTACGTAGTGGTGATGTTGCTGTCGCTGCTGGCCAGCGCCCTGCTGCTCAAGCTGCTGCCCTCCGAGCTGGCCCCGGCCGAAGACCGCGGCTCGTTCCAGATCATGATCGACGGCCCCGAAGGCGCCGGCTACGACTACACCGTCGGCCAGGTGCAGCAGGTGGAGAAGATCGTGTCCGGCTTCGTCGGCGACGACAAGCCGATCGTGCGCGCCAACCCGCGCGTGCCCGGCGGTTTCGGGGCCAGCGAGGAAATGCACACCGGCCGCATCAGCGTGTTCCTGCAACCGTGGAAACAGCGCGAGGTGGCCACCCCGGACGTCGCCGCCGACCTGCAGAAGCACCTGGATGGCCTGCGCGGCGTGCGCGTGCGCACCCAGGTGGGCGGCGGGCTGGTCCGCAGCCAAGGCCAGCCGTTCCAGATCGTGCTCGGCGGGCCCGAGTACGCCGAGATCGCGCAGTGGCGCGACCGCATGCTGCTGCGCATGGCCGACAACCCCGGCCTGGTCGGCGTGGACTCGGACTACAAGGAAACCCGGCCGCAGATGCGGGTCAACATCGATCGCCAGCGCGCCGCCGACATGGGCGTATCGGTCACCGCGATCGGCAGCGCGCTGGAAACCATGATGGGCTCGCGCCGCGTCACCACCTTCGTCGACAACGGCGAGGAGTACGACGTGCTGGTCCAGGCCGGTCGCGATGGCCGTGCCTCGCCGGCCGACCTGGCCGCCATCCGTGTCCGTGCCAGTAACGGCGAACTGGTGCCGCTGTCCAATCTGGTCACCCTCAGCGAAGTGGCTGAGGCGGGCAACCTCAACCGCTTCAACCGGCTGCGCTCGATCACCATCAGCGCCGGCCTGGCCCCGGGCTATCCGCTCGGCGAGGCGATTGCCTGGGCGCAGCAGACGGCCAGCGAAGAACTGCCGCAGCACGCGCAGCTGGATTGGAAGGGCGAATCGCGCGAATACCAGAACGCCGGCAGCGCGGTGCTGCTCACCTTCGCCATGGCGCTGCTGGTGGTCTACCTGGTGCTGGCCGCGCAGTTCGAGAGCTTCATCCATCCGCTGGTGATCATGCTGACCGTGCCGTTGGGCGTGCTCGGCGCACTGCTCGGCCTGTATGTCAGTGGCGGCAGCATCAACCTCTTCAGCCAGATCGGCATCGTGATGCTGGTCGGGTTGGCGGCCAAGAACGGCATCCTGATCGTGGAATTCGCCAACCAGCTGCGCGACGAAGGCCGCAACGTCCACGCGGCCATCGTCGAATCGGCGGTGGTGCGCCTGCGTCCGATCCTGATGACCTCCATCGCCACGGTGGTCGGCGCGATCCCGCTGGTGGTGGCCGGGGGGCCGGGGTCGGCCAGCCGCGGCACCATCGGCGTCGTGGTGATCTTCGGCGTCACCGTGTCCACCTTCCTGTCGCTGTTCGTGGTGCCGGCGTTCTACTCGCTGCTGGCCCCGTATACGCGTTCGCCCGAAGCCGTGGCGCGTGAGCTGGAGCGACAGGAGGCGGAGACGCCTTCGGTGGGCGGTCATGCCTGATCCGGCGATCCCCCGCTTCGTCGGTGAGGGTTTCGTGCTGCGCCAAGCCGACGGCGAGCCGGTCGGGCGCGGGCTGCGCGACTGCTTCTCCTATCTGTTTTCTCGGCTGCGCAGCCTGTAGCCCAACGTTGCCGTAGAGGCAGCCGGGCATGGCCCGGCTSTACCGGGCTSGGGKCGCTCSGGRGCAGAGGCAGCCGGGCATGGCCCGGCTCTACCGAGGCTGGGGTYKCTCCGGGGAGAACCGGGCATCCTGCCGGGCCGATGAAGCGCTGCCGCTACCGCAGCGGCCCCCGATCGTGGAGAATCGAGCCGGTCCCCTCCAGCCGACGGGACGTCCTTTATTTTCCGCCGACTGGAGAGAGCGCGTGGAAGCAGCCGTACATTTCGTCAACAGCATCATCTGGAGCAAGGCACTGATCGCGGTGTGCCTGGGCGCCGGCCTGTTCTTCAGCATCCGTACCCGGTTCATGCAGATCCGCGGTTTCTTCGAGATGTGCCGCCTGACCGTGCAGGGCGAGAAGTCCGACGCGGGCGTGTCCTCGTTCCAGGCACTGGCCATGTCGATGGCCGGGCGCATGGGCATCGGCAACATCGCCGGCGTGGCCACCGCCATCGCCTTTGGTGGCCCCGGTGCGATCTTCTGGATGTGGGTGATGGGCTTCCTCGGCGCCTCAACCTCCTATGTCGAGTGCACGCTGGCGCAGATCTACAAGACCAAGGATGCCGAAGGCCGTTACCGCGGCGGCCCGGCGTACTACATCGAAAAGGCCATGGGCCTGAAGTGGTACGCGCTGGCCTTCGCCGTGGCCACGATCATCGCGGCCGGCTTCCTGATGCCGGGTGTGCAGGCCAACGCGATTGCCGACAGCATCATCAACGCCTGCCGCGGCGGCGCGCTGTGCGGCCCGCTGGATGGCCAGTTCATGGGCATGGAATCGGTCCAGGCGCTGAAGCTGGGCATCGGCATCGTGGTGGCGCTGCTGCTGGGCGTGGTCATCTTCGGCGGGGTCAAGCGCATCGCCAATTTCGCCGAGGTGGTGGTGCCGTTCATGGCGGCCGCCTTCATCCTGATGGCCATCGTCATCATGATCATCAACTACGACCGCGTGCCGGTAATGTTCGGCATCATCTTCGACAGCGCCTTCGGCACCCACGCCGCGTTCGGCGCGATGATGGGCCTGGCGGTGGAGTGGGGCATCAAGCGCGGCATCTATGCCAACGAGGCCGGCCAAGGCTCGGGCCCGCATGCTGCGGCCGCTTCGGAGGTCTCACATCCGGCCAAGCAGGGCTACGTGCAGGCCTTTGCGGTCTACTTCGACACCATGATGGTGTGCACCGCCACCGCCTTCCTGATCCTGGCCAGCGGCACGTACAACGTGTACTCGCCGGTGGCCGGTGCCGAACCAATCTTCCAGGGCCTGGCGGGCATCCCCGAAGGTGCCGGCTATGCGCAGGCCGGCGTGGAAGCGGTACTGCCGGGCTGGGGTGCCTCGTTCGTGTCGGTAGCGATCTTCTTCTTCGCCTTCACCACGATCATGGCCTATTACTACATGGCCGAGACCAACCTCAGTTACATCAACCAGAACCGCAAGCGGCCGCTGACCGTGCTGGTGCTGCGCCTGGGCATCATCGGCATGGTGGTGTTCGGCGCGTTCCACAACGCCACCCTGGCCTGGGCGCTGGGCGACATCGGCGTGGGCCTGATGGCCTGGTTGAACATCATCGCCATCCTGATCGTGCAGCGGCCGGCGATGCTGGCCCTGCGCGATTACGAACGACAGAAGAAGCTGGGCCTCGACCCGACCTTCGACCCCGATGCCCTGGGCATCAAGAACGCCGATTTCTGGCGTCAACGCAAGCTGGAGTTGTCCCGTAGTGAATGATCCCTGGAAGAATGCCCGCCGCCCGTCCTCGCGCCCGCCGCGGGCAACCCCGTTGCCCCCGCGCGAGGGCGGCACGCCGCCACCGCCGGGGCGTGGCAACGACGAACTGCGCCTGTACGGGTGGAACGCGGTGCAGGCGCTGTTCGAGAAGCGCCCGCAGGCGCTGCGCAAGCTGTACCTGGCCGAATCGCTGATCCCGCGCATGCAGCCGGTACTCAAGTGGTGCGTGGCCAACCGCGTCGGCTATCGCGTGGTGGAGGAGGGCGACCTCAACAAGCTCGCCGCCACCACCCACCACGAGGGCGTGGTCGCCGACGTGCTGCGCGCGCCGATGCTCGACCTGGATGCGTGGCTGGACACACTGCCTGCCGGCAAGCCTGCGCTGGCGTTGTGGCTGGATGGCGTAGGCAACCCGCACAACTTCGGTGCGATCCTGCGCTCGGCGGCGCATTTCGGCGTGACCGGGCTGCTGCTGCCTCCCGGTTCCACCCTGGCGCTGTCCGGCGCTGCCGCGCGCGTGGCCGAGGGAGGCGCCGAATCGGTGCCGCTGGTGCGTTTGCCGGAACTGCCGCAGGCGATGGCGCAGCTGCGCCAGGCAGGTTTCGGGCTGGCCGCGACGCTGGTTGACGGCGGCAACGACCTGTTCGCCAGCGATGTGCCGGCGCGCCTGGTCTATGTGATGGGCGCCGAAGGCGAGGGCATGGATCGTGAGCTGGCGCAGGACTGCGATCAGCAGCTGTCCATTCCCGGCACCGGTGCGGTGGAGAGTCTCAACGTGGCATCGGCGACAGCGGTGTTGCTGTCGCACTGGTACGCACGCCAGGCACGCTGAGCAGGACGCGGTTTTCGGGTAGCGCACGTGCGCGCTTCTCCAACCCGGTGTGATCGGTGTCACCGATAGCGTCGTGACTACACGGGATTCGGATTATTCGCATAGTGAGCGGCCCATGCGCTGCGTCACAGTGCAAGGCGGTGCTGTGTTGGGTGGGTGAGGAGAGACACCCGCCCAGCGCGGCGCCGTTGTCCGGACCGCAGTACGTCTGTGGCGCTCACCGCGTGGGGTGTGACGAGTCCCGGA
>NZ_JBFULB010000007.1:0-39865 GCF_056400545.1 Stenotrophomonas sp. P5_A8
GCCGTCGGATGGCACTTAGCCGTGCGAACGCCAGGTCGCTGCTGAGCAGGTGGCGGACGCTGGAGGCGCGCTGGCGGTACAGCAGTTGACTGAAGTCGGGCAGTGCGATGGCGCATAGCACGGCCAGCACCAGCAACGTTACCATTGCCTGCAGCAAGGTCCAGCCACGCACGCGGGGCTGCGTGGCGCGGTCCTGAAAGGTCATAGCCGTCGTCACGCACTAGGGGAGGGACGTCCAGCCTGAGCCTGCTCAATGGCCCGGGCCATCGGGGGTAGGAGCACCCGGCCGTCGGCCATCCCCTCAGCCGGCCGTCACCATGCCCCCCGGTATACTGGAGGGCCCGGGATTTGGCGGCACCATGAGCGATCGGTTCGAACTTGTATCCCCGTATTCACCGGCAGGCGACCAGCCGGCGGCGATCGAGAAGCTGACGGCCAATTTCGAGGCCGGCGTGGCCAAGCAGACCCTGCTCGGCGTGACCGGCTCGGGCAAGACCTACACCATCGCCAACGTGATCCAGCAGGTGCAGAAGCCGACGCTGATCATGGCGCCGAACAAGACCCTGGCCGCCCAGTTGTACGGCGAGTTCAAATCGTTCTTTCCGCACAACGCGGTCGAATACTTCGTCAGTTACTACGACTACTACCAGCCCGAGGCGTACGTGCCCTCGTCGGACACCTTCATCGAGAAGGACAGTTCGATCAACGAGCACATCGAGCAGATGCGGCTGGCCGCCACCAAGACCCTGCTGTCGCGCCCGGATGCGATCGTGGTGGCCACGGTGTCGGCCATCTACGGCCTGGGCGCGCCGGAAGACTACCTGTCGCTGCGGCTGATCCTGTCCACCGGCGAGCGCATCGACCAGCGCGACCTGATCAACCACCTGACCCAGCTGCAGTTCACCCGCAACGAATACGAGTTGCAGCGCGGCACCTTCCGGGTGCGCGGCGAGGTGATCGATGTGTTCCCGGCCGAGTCGGACAGCGAGGCAGTGCGCATCGAGCTGTTCGACGGCGAGATCGAGCAGATCAGCATGTTTGACCCGCTCACCGGCGAGAGCCTGCGCAAGCTGATGCGTTACACCGTGTATCCCAAGACCCATTACGCCACCACCCGCGAGCGCGTGCTGGCTGCGGTGGAGACGATCAAGGCCGAGCTCACTCCGCGGCTGGAGCAGTTGTACGAACAGAACAAGCTGGTCGAAGCGCAGCGCCTGGCGCAGCGCACCCAGTTCGACCTGGAGATGATGGCCGAGGTCGGTTTCTGCAACGGCATCGAGAATTACTCGCGCCACCTCACCGGCAAGGCGCCGGGCGAGCCGCCGCCGACCCTGTTCGATTACCTGCCGCCGGACGCGCTGCTGGTGATCGACGAATCGCACGTGACCATTCCGCAGATCGGCGCGATGTTCAAGGGCGACCGGTCGCGCAAGGAAACCCTGGTCGAGTTCGGCTTCCGGCTGCCGTCGGCGCTGGACAACCGCCCGCTGCGTTTCGAGGAATGGGAGGCGCGCTGCCCGCGCAGCATCTATGTCTCGGCAACGCCGGGTCCGTACGAGCTGCGCGAGGCCGGTGATGAAATCACCGAGCTGGTGGTGCGTCCGACCGGTCTGATCGATCCGGTGGTGGAGATCCGTCCGGTCGGCACGCAGGTCGACGATCTGATGAGCGAGGTCAACGAACGCATCAAGCTGGGCGACCGCGTGCTGGTCACCACGCTGACCAAGCGCATGGCCGAGAACCTCACCGAATACCTGACCGAGCACGGCATCCGCGTGCGTTACCTGCACTCGGACATCGACACGGTCGAGCGCGTGGAGATCATCCGCGACCTGCGCCTGGGCAAGTTCGATGTGCTGGTCGGCATTAACCTGCTGCGCGAAGGCCTGGACATGCCCGAGGTGTCACTGGTGGCGATCCTGGATGCGGACAAGGAAGGCTTCCTGCGGTCGACCGGCTCGTTGATCCAGACCATTGGCCGCGCCGCCCGGAACCTGCGCGGCAAGGCGATCCTGTATGCCGACAAGATGACGCGCTCGATGCAGGCRGCGATCGACGAGACCGACCGACGCCGTGCCAAGCAGGTGGAATACAACGAACTGCACGGGATCACGCCCAAGTCGGTGCTGCGCCCGATCACCGACGTGCTCGAAGGCGCGCGGTCGGAGGCGGCCGAGAAGGAGGCACGCGGCAAGGGCGGCAAGGGTCGTGGCGGCCGTGTTGCCGAGGAATCGGTGGACTACCGCACCCTCGAACCGGCGCAGATCGCCAAGCGCCTGCAGGCGCTGGAGCAGAAGATGTACCAGCACGCGCGCGACCTGGAGTTCGAGGCGGCGGCCCATGTCCGTGACCAGATCCGGCAGCTGAAGGAAGCCAGCCTCGGCTGAACAACCGATTGTGAAATATCTTCACAAAAGTGTTGCGCTTCCCGGGGGACGTCCGTAATATACGCGGCCTGCACCGACGCATTCGCGGCGACGCAGAAGGAAGAAACGGGCGGTTAGCTCAGCGGTAGAGCACTACCTTGACATGGTAGGGGTCACAGGTTCGAACCCTGTACCGCCCACCACTCCGACCTCACAGAGGTGCGGGTKGAARCGAAGAAGGCCAGCCATCGTGCTGGCCTTTTTGTTTTTCCGGCACCGGAGCGCCTGGGCCAATGATGAGAGGCGGGGCCATACGCCGCTCCGACCGGGGAGTGACCGACGCGCGCATAGTGTCGTGATTGGACTTTTTGGATCGATCCGCCACAGGCGTTCGCTACCGGGTAGCTGCAGCGGGAAGGGTCAGGCGCCGTGCCCGCGCAGGCGCGCCGACATGAGGGCATGGCGCCGCGCCCGTGCCGACAGAGGCCCATCGATATACGTTGTGATAGCGTCTGCTCGCCGATGGATCGAACGTTTTGCCGTCGGAAATGGATAGAAACCTGACCCGTAGGAAGGAGACGAAATGGCAATGCTCAAAGGTCTGACGTTGATAATGGTCGTTGCAGGGGTGGCGGCCGTCCCCGGAAGTGGTCTGATCCCGTCGGCGCTGGCGGCGCCCTGCTGCTCGACCGATCCGCATGGCAGCCAGATCGCGGCGAGGGGTCTGGGCGAAACCGCCCCCTTGGCGCTCAACATCAGCCAGGATTCGACCTGGCGGGCATACGAGTTCAAGCGCGATGGTGTCTGGTATCTGCAGGTCAACGATCAGGCCGGCAGCGTGCGCGCGATCATCGGCAATATCGGTGACACGTTCTGGACCCTGCCCGGAGGCGTGGACGCCGATCGCGTGTCGCTGCCCGGCAACAACCTGGCGATTCCGGCCGGTGCCGTGCGTGAAGTGGTGTACCGCAAGCCGCAGATGTTGCTGGTTGCCTACAACACGGCAGGTGGCGTGATCTGGTCCATCGAAGGTCCCGACGGTTCGCGATAAGTCTGCGGCACATCCACCAGCAGCAGGCGGATACGGTTACGGCGGCAGCCCGCGCTGCCGCCGTAAGCCAGCGTCCGCCCGGCCAGCACGTGCTGCGCGCGCTGGATGACAGCGGCCCCCAAGCGGCGTTTGTGGTCCAGCAACGCCACGGTCATGACAATCCCGGAGACCCCGCCGCGGCGGCCACACCGGACCCTTACCTGCAGGTAGCCGGTCTCATGATCCAGCAGCAAGCTCACCGCATCGGCCAAACTCCGGTACGCGGCCAGTTGCAGCCCCAGGCTCAGGCGGCACGGGTCGCCGTGCAGGCGCGGGCGTGCAATCCGGTCGGTCATGTCCCAGAGCCCGGCCAGGCCGCCTGAGCGCAACGCCACGAATAGCCCGGAGTACTCGATTTCAGTCGGATAGACCATGCTGATCTGCTCGCGGAACAAGCGCGATTGCAGTTGGCTTGCACTGAGCATGTCCAGGGCCGATGCATGCGCGCCACGTTGCTTGAGCAGCGCAGCAGCCCGGAGGAAGGACTGGTCGATATCCTCGCCGATCACACGCATCTGCTGGGCGCGTACGCGTCGTTCCTGTTCACTGGCCAGATGCCCGGTTCTGGCAAAGGTCTCGGCCTGGCCGCGCAGTTTTTCCCTCGCGGCAAAGCGGTGGTAATGGTGGGAGATGGTGGAGCCCAACAGCAGCAACGCCGTGCCGGTCACCGCCAGGATCTGCTGCGCGACGAATGCGGTGGCGTCGAACGAACCCGGACGTCCGGTCATTTCCATGGTCAGTGCCAGGGTCAGGTTGATCGCCGCAAAGCTCACCGCAGCGCCGCGCCAGCCGTACAGACAGGTCAGGCCAACGGCGGGCAGCATCATGGCGATGCGCAGGCTGTTCTTGGCCAGCACCATGTCCTCGCCGCCAGGCAGGTGTGCTGCGGACAGGCCAAGGGCGACGATCACCGACAGCGCGGCTATGGCGGCAGTAGGCCATCGGGAGGTCGCGGCAAACGACACGTGGCGGTGGCGCCACAGCAGCGCCAGTGGCGCAAACAGGAGGATGCCCAGGTAATCGCCGACCATGTAACGCAGCATGCCGGTCCAGGAGACCGCCTCGTGCAGCGTGGGCATCAGCAGGTAGGCCAGTCCTTGGTTGAGCGAGGACACCGCGATCGCCGACAGTGCCGCGATCGACAGCAGCCAGGCCTCACTCTGCGAGGCCAGCCTGCGCTGGTGCCAGTGCACGATCAGAGCCACGGTGGGCATCAGCACCATGGACGCAATGACGACCCACGCCAGGCCGTACTGTCCGATCATCGGGTAGCGCGCCTGGGCGAAGAAAGCGTATTCGCCCAGGATGAGGTAGGGCCACCAGCGGGGCGGGCAAAGCAGAAGGGCCGCCACGCGGATGCCGGCCGGGAGATACATCTGGTCTACCGATGATGCGCGGGCCACGCCATAGGCGAACGCGTAAAGCACTGCCAGCAACACGCCTGCCGGATGGATGCGCAGATTGAGGTGAAACTCCTTTTTCAACCAGCTCAACTGCACGGAGACCTCCGTTCACGTGGGTGCCGCGTCGCCGGCACGGGATGCCGGGGCTGAACGGACACTATCGACGAAACCGCTTCGATGCAACGACGTGGCTGTGAAAACAGTCGGCAACACGTTCTGCGGTCTGAAGCGCGTGAAAGTCGGATTTGATGGAGATCACAATTTCTGCTGCTGATCGCAGACTCCACCGACGCCGCATTCGCCGGCTGACTGATGGTTTAAGTGCGCCATGCAGCCAAGCATGGCGGCATGACCACGTGCGGATCGATGCAGCTTGGCAGCGTTTCCTCTCGACGCCCGCCAACGCAGCCGCTGCCGGTGTTCGGCAAGCTGTGTGCCACGGCGCTGATGCTGGGCGTCTGCGCGACCGCGTTCGCGCCGGTACTGCTGCCCCACTGGGCCGCCGCAGTGATGGCGGGAGCGGGGCTGGTGCTGTGGTGCTGGCCGGGGCGGTGGCGCGGCCTGGGCGCTGCCGTGTTCGGTCTGGGCTGGGCGACGCTGCACGCGCACCTGGCCCTGGCCGCGCAGCTGCCTGCCGATGCGGGGAAGACCGAGTACCTGCTGCGCGGTCGGGTGATCGACCTGCCCACGCACGGCGCGATCGGCACCCGCTTCGTGTTCCGCGTGGACGATGATCCGGCGTTGCCCGTGCGGGTACGCGGCCGTGCGTTTGCCTTGAGCTGGCATGATCGGCCCGGCAGCGGTGCCGACCCACGCCTGCAGCTCCAGGCGGGCGCGCGCTGGACGCTGCAGGCGCGTCTGCGCCCCCCACGTGGGCTGCTCAATCCCGGCGGCTTCGATGCCGAACGGCACGCCGTGCTGCAGCGCCTGGCAGGCAGCGGCAACGTGCATGCACCCGCCGGCGCCCGCCCACTCGGCCCGCCCACCGGGCTGCCGGCGTGGCGCGAGCGGATGGCGGTGGCGATCGCCTCACAGGTGCGCGGTGAGGGCGCGCGCTTCGTGCAGGCGCTGGCGCTCGGCGATACACGTGGACTCACCCAGAGCGATTGGGAGGATCTGCGCGCGCTCGGGCTGACCCATCTGGTGGCAATCTCCGGCTTTCACGTCGGCCTGGTGGCCGGCTTCGCCGCATGGCTGGCCACGCTCGGCTGGCGCCTGTGGCCAGCGTTGGGCCGGCGACTGCCGCGACCGGTGGCGGCAGTCCTCGCCGCCGTGCTGGGGGCGGCGCTGTATGCGGCAGTGGCCGGATTCGCGCTGCCCACGGTGCGCACGGTGTTGATGATCGCCGTGGTTGCTGCCGCACGCTGCGCACGGCGACGGGCAACGGTGGGCCAGGCGCTGGCGTTGGCTGCGCTGGCGGTGCTGCTGGTGGACCCGCTGGCGGTGCTGTCGCCGGGCTTCTGGCTCAGCTTTGCCGGTGTGCTCTGGCTGGTCTGGTGCCTGCCGGGACGCGATCAGCACTGGCTGCGCACGTTCCTGGGCGCGCAGGGCGTGGTCACGCTGGCGCTGTTGCCGCTGACCGTGGCCTTGTTCGGCCAGGCGTCGCGGGCGGGTCCGCTGGTGAATCTGCTGGCAATCCCGTGGTGGAGCCTGGTGGTGGTGCCGCTGGCGCTGATCGGCACCGCGCTGGAGGCCATGCTGGACGGCGCGGGCCGTTGGCCGTGGCAGCTCTCAGCCTGGTGCTTCGACGCCAGCTGGTGGCTGTTCGGCCATGTCGCGCGCAGTGGCCTGGCCCTGTGGTGGGTGCCACAGGCCGACCGCTGGGCGTTGCTGGCGGCGTTGCTGGGCGTGGGTTGGCTACTGCTGCCGCGCGGCTGCGGTGGACGGCTGCCCGCGGGGCTGCTGTGCCTGCCACTGCTGTGGCCGGCGGCGCAGCGGCCCGGGGAGGGGGAGGTGGAGCTGCTGGTGATGGATGTGGGGCAGGGCCTGGCGGTGTGGATACGCACCCGCCACCACCGGCTGCTGTACGACGCCGGGCCGGCCAGCGTCGGCGGCTTCGACGCAGGTGAGCGGGTGGTCGTGCCCACCCTGCACGCGCTCGAGGAAGGCCGGTTGGACCGGCTGCTGCTCAGCCACGGTGATCGCGACCATGCCGGTGGCGCGGCGGCGGTGCAGCGGGCGTTCGGTCAGCCGCCGCTGCTGGCTCCGCAAGGCGCGCGGCCAGGGATCAGCGTGCCGTGCGCCGCAGGGCAGGGCTGGCGGTGGGACGGGGTCGAGTTCCGCTTCCTGCACCCGTCGCCCGTCGCCCGGTACCGGCGCAATGAAAGCAGCTGCGTGCTGCGCATCGGCACGGCCCATGGGGCGATCCTGTTGCCCGGCGACATCGGCGCGTCCAGCGAGGCGCAGCTCCTGGATACCCAGCCAGCTGCCCTGCGTGCCGCGCTGGTGGTGGTACCGCACCATGGCAGTGCCGGTTCTTCCAGTGCGGCCTGGGTGGCAGCGGTGTCGCCCAGGCTGGCGATCGTGTCGGCCGGTCACGGCAACCGCTTCGGCCACCCGCGCGCCGAGGTGGTGGCGCGATGGCGCGGCGCTGGCGCCGAAGTGCTGAACACCGCCGATAGCGGCGCGGTGCGCGCATGGCTCGGTCGTGAAGGCCTGCAGGTGCGTGAACAGCGGGTTTTTCAGCCGCGTTGGTGGGATGCCGCGGAGCGGAGGCGGGCGGCTGCTATTCTATCGGCGGTCAAACAGGCGGCCGATGGGCCGGAGGGTTGAAACGTGTGGGAACTGGTCAAGGCCGGTGGCTGGCCGATGGTGCCGCTGCTGCTGTTGKGCGTACTGGCTTTGGCGATCGTCCTGGAGCGTTTCTGGACCTTGCGGCGTAACGAAGTCCTGCCCCCCGGGCTGGGACAGGAAGTGCGCAACTGGGCCGCACGCGGCAAGCTCGACCCGAGCCACATCCAGTCGCTGCGGGCGAACTCGCCGCTGGGTGCACTGCTGGCCGTCGCGCTGGAAGCGCGCAACCGTCCGCGCGACCAGATCCGCGAGCGCATCGAGGATGCCGGTCGGCACCTGGTGCACCGCATGGAGCGTTTCCTGAACGCCCTGGGCACGATCGCCTCGGCCGGCCCGTTGCTGGGCCTGCTCGGCACGGTGGTCGGCATGATCCAGATGTTCCTGGGCATCCTCGACCACGGCGTGGGCGATGTGAACCAGCTGGCCGGCGGCATCGGCAAGGCGCTGGTGTGCACGGCCACCGGCATGATCGTGGCGATCCCGGCACTCATGTTCCATCGCTATTTCAAGGGCCGCATCGGGGGTTACGTCATCGAGATGGAGCAGGAGGCGAGCGCATTGCTGGACGCGCTCGATGGCCGCCCCGGGGTGATGAACACCGGCGCCCGTGCCCCTGTTGCCGCCCCGGCGGCACCCGTCACGGCCAAGGGCTGACGGATGCGTATCGGCAATGACCGGGCCCAGGACGAGCCGCATATCGATCTGGTCCCCCTGATCGACGTGATCCTCGTCCTGATCATCTTCTTCGTGGTCACCACTACCTTCGACGCGCGCTCCACGCTGCAGCTGCAGCTGCCGACCGCCAGCCAGCAGAGCACGGCCGAGCCGCCGCGCTCGCTGAGCGTGCTGGTCAACGCCGAAGGCCGTTATTTCATCAACGACCAGGAAGTGCTGCGCACCGATGTCGAATCGGTCAAACAGACCATCGCCGCCGTGGCCGGCAGCGATCGGACCCAGACCGTGCTGCTGCGCGCCGACGCACGCACCCCGTACCAGGCCGTTGTGACCGCCCAGGATGCCCTGGGTCAGCTCGGCTTCCGCCGCATCGCCATCGCTACCGCGCCGGAGGTGCGTCCATGAACAAGAAACATGCCCCGGTCTGGCCCATCTACAAGCGCCTGCTCGGCTATACCCACGCCTACTGGACCTTCATGGTGGCCGCGGTCATCGGCATGGTGGTCGAAGCGCTCGCCGGGTACCACTTCAGCAAGCTGATGGAGCCGCTGGTCAACCGGGGCTTCGTCAACCCCGAGCCGCGCATGGCGGTGATCCTGCCGTTGACCATCCTCGGCCTGTTCGTCGCGCGCAGCGCGGCGACCTTCGTCAGCGATTACGCACTGGCCCGGACCGGGCGCAGCGTCGTGCGCGACCTGCGCGAGCAGGTGCTGGAAAAGTACTTGCATCTGCCGTCCTCGCATTTCGACAGCGAGTCCACCCCGGTGATGGTCAGCCGGCTGAATTTCGATACCGAACAGGTCACCCAGGCCAGCGCGGACGCGCTCAAGACCCTCGTCGCCGATACCCTGACCATCATCGCCATGCTGGTGGTGATGCTGCAGATGAGCGTCAAGGTGACCGTGGCGATGCTGGTGGTGGTGCCCCTGATCGGCGTGATCGTCTCCTTCGTGGGCAAGCGCTACCGCCGTATCAGTCGTGGCATCCAGGACGGCATGGGCAGCATGGCGCAGACCGCCGAGCAGTCGCTGGCCGCGCAGCAGGAAGTGAAGGTGCATGGCACCCAGGCGCATGAAATCTCGCGCTATTCGCGCCTGGCCAACCGCATGCTGGGCCTCAACATGAAGGTGGAAACCACCCGCGCGGCGGCTTCCAGCGTGGTCCAGTTCCTGGCTGCGCTGGCGTTGGCGGTCATCGTGTGGGTGTCCACCCGCGAGGCGCTGGCCGGTCGTCTGAACGCCGGCCAGTTCATGGGCCTGATGATCTCGATGACCGCGATCATTCCATCGTTGCGCCGCCTCACCAGCGTGCAGTCGTCGATCGCGCGCGGTGTCTCCGCTGCCGAGCGCCTGTTCTCGATCCTGGACATGCCGGTCGAGCGCGACCAAGGGCAGAAGAAGATCGGCCGCGCGCGTGGCGAACTCAGCTTCGAACACGTGATGCTGCGGTATCGCGAAGACACTGGCGTGGCCCTGGACGACATCAGTTTCGTCGCCAGGCCCGGCACGGTCACCGCCATCGTCGGCCGTTCCGGCAGCGGCAAGACCAGTCTGATCCGGCTGGTGCCGCGCTTCTACGAACCCAGCGGCGGTCGCATCACCCTGGACGGCGTGGCCCTGGACGACTACCCGCTGGCCGACCTGCGTCGGCAGGTGGCCATGGTGGGGCAGAAGGTCATCCTGTTTGACGACTCGGTGGGCGCCAACATCGCCTACGGGATGGATGCCAGCGAGGAACAGATTCGCGCGGCGGCCGAAGCAGCCAATGCGTGGGAGTTCATCGAACGCATGCCGCAGCAGCTGCAGACCCCGGTCGGCGAGAACGGTGCGCTGCTGTCCGGCGGCCAGCGCCAGCGCCTGGCGATCGCACGCGCGATCCTGCGCGACGCGCCGATCCTGATCCTGGACGAAGCCACCGCCGCACTGGACAACGAGTCCGAGCGACTGGTCCAGGACGCGCTGCAGCGCCTCATGCCCGAACGCACCACGCTGGTCATCGCCCACCGCCTGTCCACCATCGAGCATGCCGACCAGGTGCTGGTGATGGACCATGGCCGCATCGTCGAGCGCGGCACCCATGAAGAACTGCTGGCACTGGGTGGCCTGTACGAGCACCTGCACAAGATGCAGTTCCGCGAAAGGCAGCCTTGATGGCGGCCAAGGGCACGCGCACGCCGTCGTACTGGTACGACGGCAGCACCATCCCGTTCCCGGCACGCCTGCTGGCACCGGTGTATGGCGCCGTGATCGCGCTGCGCCGCCTGGCGTATCGGCGGCGCTGGCTGAAGCGGCAGGCATTGCCGGTCCCGGTGATCGTGGTCGGCAACGTCACCGCCGGCGGCACCGGCAAGACCCCGCTGACCATCGCGCTGGTCAACCGCCTGCGCGAGGCCGGCTGGAAACCCGGCGTGGCCAGTCGCGGCTATGGCCGTGAAGAACCCGGCGTGGCGCGCTGGGTCGATGCCGGCACCGCGACCGCCGTGGGCGGCGACGAGCCGGTCCTGATCGCGTGGAAAACCGGCGTGCCGGTGCGCGTGGATGCCGACCGCGTGGCGGCCGGCAGGGCGCTGATCGAGGCCGGCTGCGACGTCATCGTCTGCGACGACGGCCTGCAGCATTACCGGCTGGCGCGGGATATCGAAATCGAAGTGGTCGACGCCCAGCGCCGCTACGGCAATGGCCGCCTGATCCCGGCCGGGCCGTTGCGCGAACCCGCCAGCCGCGCCCAGGACTGCGATTTCCGCGTGGTCAACATGGGCCAGGCCAGCGACGGTATCGCCGCGCAGCCGGCCTGCGGCTTCGGCGAATGGCCGATGCAGCTGCACATCGACAGCGCCCAGCCGCTCAGCGGCGGTCGCGCCCGCAACCTGGTGCATTTCCGCGGCCAGCGCGTGCATGCCGTGGCCGGCATCGCCCACCCGCAGCGCTTCTTCGACATGCTGCGTGCGCATGGCATCGGCGTGGTGCCGCACGCCTTCCCCGACCACCACGCCTATCAGGTATCGGACCTGCGCTTTGGCAGCGAGCTGCCGGTGCTGATGACCGAGAAAGACGCAGTCAAGTGCAAGGTCTTCGCCAACGAATGGCACTTCGCCGTGCCACTGGCGGCTGATCTGCCGGCCGCGTTCTGGGTGAGTCTGCTGGACCGACTGGACAAACTCGGCAAGCGTTGACGGCCGCGCCTGCCTCCCCGTAATCCACGTCACTGCCGAGAGTTTCCGCATGAGCCAATCCGTCGATTTCGTCGTCGCCATTCCGGCCCGTTTCGCCGCCTCGCGCCTGCCCGGCAAGCCGCTGCGCCTGCTCGGCGGCCAGCCGCTGGTGCTGCGTGTTGCGCAGCGCGCGCTGCTGGCCGGCGCGCGCGAGGTGTGGGTGGCCACCGATGACGTGCGCATCGCCGATGCCCTGCAGGGCCTGTCCAGCGTGCGCGTGGCGATGACCTCGGCCGACCACGCCTCCGGTACCGACCGTCTCGCCGAATGCGCGGCCCAGGCCGGCTGGAGCGATGACACGGTGGTGGTCAACCTGCAGGGCGACGAACCGTTCGCGCCGGCCGAGGGCATCCTCGCCGTGGCCGAAGCACTGGTCTGCAGCGGGGCGGAGATGTCGACCCTGGCAACGCCGGTGGAGGACGCCGAAACGCTGTTTGACCCGAACGTGGTCAAGGTGGTGCGCAAACAGAACCTGGATGCGCTGTACTTCAGCCGCGCGCCGATCCCGTGGCACCGTGATGCCTTCGCGCGCTCGCGCGACAGCCTGTCTGGCGCGCACTGGCTGCGCCACATCGGCATCTACGGCTATCGTGCCGGCTTCCTGCGCCAGTTCGCCGCGCTGCCGCCGGGCACGCTGGAACAGCTGGAGTCGCTCGAGCAGCTGCGCGCGCTGGAAGCCGGTCACCGGATCAGCGTAGCGCTGAGCCCGGCCGCGTTCCCGCCGGGCATCGATACCCCCGAGGACCTGGCCCGCGCCGAGGCCTGGCTGGCCGCGAACCCCTAAGCGGACGGCGGGGCCGGGGCGCCTGCCGCCGCATTTCTGGCGCGGCACGACGATTGCATGACGCCGACTCCGGCATAATCGGGGCATGAACGTACAGCCTGTCCAGGACTTGCCCGAATTTGCCACGTGGCTCAATGCGCCACCCACCACGCTGACCGAGCTGCGCGGCCGGCCGGTGGTGCTGGCTTTCGTCAATTCTGCCTCGGTGTGGTGCGCCCAGCGTCTGGCCGATCTGGCCCAGTGGCAGTCGCGCAACCCCGGCAAGCTACAGCTGCTGATCGTGCAGGTGCCGCGGTTCGACTGCGAGCGCGACCCGGTGCAGGCGTTGAAGCTGCTGCGCCGCCAGGGTGTCACCGCCCCGGCGCTGCTGGATTCGGACTGGGATGGCTGGCGCCGCTTCAACGTCACCGCGTGGCCCACGCTCGTACTGCTCGATGCGCAGGGCCGCGAACGCGACCGCCTGGTCGGCGTCGGCGGGGAACTCGAGCGTGCGCTCAATGCGCTGTGCGAAGACGGTGCGCGCGTGGCCGACAACGATCTGTCGCTGGCCCGTGAACTCCACCCGGAGCCGCGGCTTCCGCTGCTGTTCCCGACCGCGCTGGTGGTGACCACCGAGCGCCTGTACATCGCCGACAGCGGCCATCATCGCGTGCTCGAGTGCAGCCACGGCGGTCGCGTGCTGCGCCAGTTCGGCCTGGGTACCGCCGATTTCATGGACGGCGGCCCCGGTGAAGCGGCGTTCCACCGTCCGCAGGGCCTGGCCCTGGAGCGCGAGTGGCTGTACGTGGCCGACACCGGCAACCACGCCCTGCGCCGCATCCACCTGCTCAGCGGCCAGGTCGATACCTTGTGCGGCACCGGCCGCCCCGGCGAGCCGACCGAGGGCATGGTCGAGCAGCCGCGCCAGACCGCCCTGAACCACCCGCAGGGGCTGGCGGTGGCCGACAACCAGATCCACATCGCCATGGCGGGCGACAACCGCATCTGGAGCTACCACCTTGGCCAGCGCAGCCTGAAGTGGCGCGCCGGCTCCGGCGCCATCGACGAGCGTGACGGCAGCGGCCATGTCGCCGCCTTCGCCCAGCCGACCTCGCTGGCGGCGGTGCAGCAGGTGCTGTACGTCTGCGACGCACTCGGTTCGTCGATCCGCGCGATGCAGCTGCGGGGCGATCTGGTGCAGACCCTGGTTGGCCAGGGCATGTGGTCGTTCGGCGAACAGGACGGCCCGCGCACGCTGGCGCAGCTGCAATATCCGCAGGCCATCGCCTTGAGCCCGGATGCGCCGCTGCTGTGGATCGCCGATGCCGGCAACGGCCGCCTGCGCACGCTGCGCCTGGGCGGCGGTGAACTGAGTACGCTGGAACTGCCGCGTCGCCTGCATGGCCCGGCCGGTCTGGCGCTGGGCGGTGGCGCGGTCTGGATCGCCGAGACCGACGCGCATGCCGTGCTGCGTTTCGACCCGGTCAGCGGCGTACTGAGCGACGTGCCGATCACCGAATGACTGCGTCCACCGCTCCGGCCTTCGATGGCAAGGCATTCGCGGCCCACCTGAGTACCGCGCCCGGCGTCTACCGCATGTACGCCGCCGACGACAGCCTGCTGTACGTCGGCAAGGCGCGTGCGCTGCGCAATCGCGTTGGCAGCTACTTCAACGGCACGCCCAAGACCACCCGGATCATGTCGATGCTGTCGCAGGTCGCGCGCATGGACGTGACCGTGACCCGTTCGGAGGCCGAAGCGCTGCTGCTGGAAAACCAGCTGATCAAGTCGCTGTCGCCGCGCTACAACGTATCCCTGCGCGACGACAAGACCTATCCACAGGTGCTGCTCACCCGCGAAGACTGGCCGCGTATCGCGCTGCATCGCGGCCCGCGTGCGGTGCCGGGGCGCTACTACGGCCCGTATCCGGGCGTGACCGCCGTGCGCGACACGCTCAACCTGATGCACAAGCTGTTCAAGCTGCGCAGCTGCGAGGACAGCGTGTTCCGCAACCGCTCGCGGCCGTGCCTGCAGTACCAGATCGGCCGTTGCAGCGCGCCCTGCGTGGACCTGGTCAGCGCCGAGGACTACGCCGAATCGGTGCGCCGCGCGTCGATGTTCCTGGAAGGCAAGAGCGACCAGCTGGCGCGCGAACTGGGCACGCAGATGCAGGCCGCCAGCGAAGCGCTGGAGTTCGAACAGGCCGCGCGCCTGCGCGACCTGGTCACCGCGTTGCGCAGCATGCAGACGCGTCAATACGTGGATGGCCGCGCCGCCGACCTGGACGTGCTGGCCTGCGCCACGCAGGGCGCCAATGCGTGTGTGATGCTGCTGGCCTTCCGTGATGGCCGCAATCTCGGCACGCGCCCGTTCTACCCGCGCACCAACGGCGAAGAAAGCGCCGAGGAAGTGCTGGCCGCGTTCGTCTCGCAGTACTACGTGGAGCACTCGCCGCCGCGCGAAATCCTGCTTGACCGCGAGATCCCCGATGCCAGCCTGATCGAGTCGGCGCTGTCGGCCTCGGCCGAATACAAGGTGCAGTTGAAGTGGAACGTGCGCGGCGAGCGCGCCGGCTATGTCGAGCTGGCCAGCCGCAACGCGCAGATCACCCTGGTCAGCGAACTGACCAGCCGCAGCGCCCAGCACGCGCGCAGCGAAGACCTGCGGCAGATGCTCGGCCTGGCCGAGCAGGTCAAGCGCGTGGAGTGCTTCGACATCAGCCACACCATGGGCGAAGCCACGGTGGCCTCGTGCGTGGTTTTCGACGCCAGCGGCCCGGTGCGCAGCCAATACCGCCGTTTCAACATCAGCGGCATCGAGCCGGGCGACGACTACGCGGCGATGCGCCAGGCCATCGAACGCCGCTTCCGCCGCGCGGTGGAAGAAGACGGCGTGCTGCCGGACCTGCTGCTGATCGACGGTGGTGCCGGCCAGCTCGGCCAGGCACAGGCGGCGCTGGCCGACCTGGGCGTGGAAGGGGTGATGCTGGTCGGCGTGGCCAAGGGCGTGGAGCGCAGGGCAGGGCACGAGGCGCTGGTGCTGCCCGATGGCCGCGAACTGCGGCCGGGCGCGGCTTCACCGGCCCTGCAGTTCATCCAGCAGGTCCGCGACGAAGCCCACCGCTTCGCCATCACCGGCCACCGGGGGCGCCGCCAGAAGGCGCGCATGACCAGCAAGCTGGAAGACATCGCCGGCATCGGCCCGCGCCGACGCGCCAGCCTGCTCAAGCATTTTGGCGGTCTGGTCGGGCTCAAGGCCGCCGGCGAAGCCGAAATCGCGAAAGTGGAGGGCATCAATGACGCCCTCGCTGCGCGCATCTACGCTAACCTTCATGGACTGCCCACGCCCGACGCGGCGGGCGAGTAGAGAGATGCGATGAAGTTGACCCTCCCCACCTGGCTCACCCTGCTGCGGATCCTGATGATCCCGGTGCTGGTACTGGTGTTCTACCTTCCCTACAAATGGACCAATTTCGCCTCCGCGGCGATCTTCGGCCTGGCCGCGATCACCGACTGGCTGGACGGCTGGATCGCACGGCGCTACGACCTGGCCTCGGCTTTCGGCGCGTTCCTGGACCCGGTCGCCGACAAGCTGATGGTGGCCGTGGCCCTGTTCCTGATCGTGCAGGGGCATCCCACCGCGTGGATGGCGGTGTGGGCGGCGGTGATCGTCGGCCGTGAAATCGCGGTCTCGGCACTGCGCGAATGGATGGCCGAGATCGGCCAGCGCGCCAAGGTGCGCGTGGCGCTGATCGGCAAGGTCAAGACCACCGCGCAGATGGTGGCGCTGCTGTGCCTGCTGTATTCGGTGGCCCCGCACACGCCAATGAACGAAATCTGGATGGGCATTCCGGTGTTCCACATCGGCGACTGGACCCTGGCGATCGCTTCGATCCTCACCCTGTTCTCCGGCCTGCAGTACCTGCATGCTGCATGGCCGAGCCTGCGTGAGGACGAGCGCGCGGCGCGCGAAAACGCACGTGCGAAAAAGAATGGCTGAGGGCTGTTGACACCTGCGCATTTGGTTGTAGAATTTCGCCTCCCAAGCGGGAATAGCTCAGTTGGTAGAGCGCAACCTTGCCAAGGTTGAGGTCGCGAGTTCGAGTCTCGTTTCCCGCTCCAGATACGGTCTCCACCGGCAATCGATCGCCGTGTGGTGCAACGAAAAAAGCGACCTTCGGGTCGCTTTTTTCGTTTCTGCTGTTCGCGCTTACGGTCTCTGGCTGGCGTCCATGCTGTTGCAGTCGTCGTCCACGCCAAACCTGTCCTGATCAACGCGCACGCAGCGCGGCTGTATCGTCTCCGCTGCGAACCCACGCCTGTCGCCCAGCGCTGCCCCATGGCGTCCAGTTCACCGCTGGATTCGAGCAAGTTCAGTCGACTCTGTAGCAGCAACGGATCCAGCCGCGCCGCGTGGTCATCGCGGGCGCTGCCGATGCGGCCTCGCCCAGGAACAGCCCGGTGGTGGCCATGAGGGCAGCCCGCACGGTGGTCTTCATCGACCTCCTGCTGCGCGCGCGTTGCACCAGGTGCGCACGTCCTCGCGATCGAATCCGCGGCAGGGATTGTCGGCGCGGATATACACGTACGGCGCCGCGTCACGGTAGGTGAAGTGGTAGTAGTAGTGGCGGTCCTTGCCATACAGCCAATAGTTCGAGGAACCCTGGTTGATGACATAGGGCTCGAAGGTGAAGATCGACGATTCCTGGGGAATGACGTTGCTCCGGTCAAGCAGCAGCATCATCGCGTTGGACGCCAGGTTCGTCGCCACACAACCGATGACCCCGCAAGCGAACAGCGCAGCGAGGAGGAAATGGGCGATTGTAGGCAGGCGAGGCGTCATGCCCCGGATTCTCACATGGCCGCGCATCATGTCGGCGGCACGCTTCATACCCACTTCACCAGCACTTCATGGCCTCCCCGCCGGCCCCACGGATCCTGTGCCCCTCGCTTCCGCAGGACGTCATACGCATGGATATTTCTTCTTCGGCCTACGACTGGGACCTTGTCGTGATTGGCGCCAGCTTCGCCGGCGCCGCCTGTGCGCTGGCCGCCGCGCAATACGGGCTGCGCGTGTGCGTGCTGGAGCGCAAGACCGACCCCGGCGCGCGGCTGCATACCACCGGCATCATCGTGAAGGAGGCGATCGAACAGACCTGGCTCGGCCGGGCACCCGCAGAACTGCTGCAGCGTGTGGAACGCGTGCGTCTGTACGCGCCAAACCTGCGCAGCGTGCTGCTGGCCGCGCCCGGGTACTACTTCATGACCACCGACACCCCCAACCTGTTGCGCTGGTTGTCTGCCGAATTGCGCGGCAACGGCGTGGAACTGCGTCTGGGGCAGGCGTTCACGCAGGCGGAGCGCGACGGCGACGGCTGGCGGGTAAACGGGGCAGGGCGGACGCGCTACCTGATCGGCGCCGACGGCGCGGCCTCGCGCGTGGCCCAGCGCACCGGCTTGGGTCGGGTGCGGGACAACCTCTACGGTGTCGAACAGGAATTTGCCGGCGTGCAGCTCGCCGAGGCCGGTGCGCTGCACTGTTTTGCCAGCAAGCGCTTCGCGCCGGGCTACATCGGCTGGGTCGCGCAGAATCCCACCGGCGTGCAGGTGGGCCTGGCGCTGCGCCACGATCCGGCGAACGCGCGGCAACCGGAGCTGGCCGGCTTCCTGCAGCACGTAGGCAGCGTGGTCGGGCTGCCCGCCTCAGCCAGGCCGAGCGCCACGCGTGCCGGCTTGGTGCCGTGCGGGCTTCCGGATGGGCCGATCACCGCGCCGGGGGTGATCCTCACTGGCGACGCGGCGGGAATTGTTTCGCCGCTGTCGGCCGGCGGCATCCATTCCTCGTGGCGCCATGGCTGGGCCGTCGGCGATGCAGCGGGGTTGCACCTGCGAGGCAAGGGGCCGCCGGCGGAAGCCGTCGCCCAGCAGGCCGCCCCTACGTTCCGTCGCAAGCGCCTGATGCGCTGGGCGATGGATCACCTGCAGATGGACTGGCCGGTCAACCTGCTGCTTCGGTCTGGCGCCATGCGACGGACGGCGGAGCAGGTCTACTTTCATCGGCGTGGCATGCGGGTGGGCGCGTAGCGGATGAAGCATCCGACCCCCTTCTGCTGAACGAAGCTGTTGACGGCGTGAAGGAATCCCGACACAATAGCGCTCCTTCGACGCAGGTCGATGGGCCGACCGCCTCCAGCGCCTCACGGTGCGGTGCAGTCGGGGCAAGCGAAAGTCTGCGGGAATAGCTCAGTTGGTAGAGCGCAACCTTGCCAAGGTTGAGGTCGCGAGTTCGAGTCTCGTTTCCCGCTCCATATTTCGACAGGGCCCCTTCGGGGCCTTGTTTTTCTCCGCGGTGGCACGCGGGCGTCCTGAGCGGCATGGCCGATTGGGATGTGAAAAAAAGTGTGAAAAGGCTGGTGTGTTATCGGTGGTTTCGGTAAGATACGCGCCTGATTTTGCGGGAATAGCTCAGTTGGTAGAGCGCAACCTTGCCAAGGTTGAGGTCGCGAGTTCGAGTCTCGTTTCCCGCTCCACATCCAGACCAGGCCCCGTTCTCGGGGTCTTGTTTTATCGGGGTATGATTTCCCGGTAAGCGGTAAGGTCACCGGCCTGGTGGCAGAGTGGTTATGCACCGGACTGCAAATCCGTTGAGATGGGTTCGATTCCCGTCCAGGCCTCCAGATCGAAATACGCTCAAAGCCCGCGCAAGCGGGCTTTTTGCGTTTCCGCGTATGCGATCGTGTCGTAGGCGCTGCGGCAACGCCGCGACGAACGTTGCCGATGCTGGCAATCTGAATTATTCAGTGCAGCGCTTTATTCAGGTGGCTGAAAGTGACAGCATGACGCGTCATTATCAGGATCAAGCCCATGCCCCTTCGTGCGATCGCCTACGTCAGCGAGGCGTCCGCAGACCTGTCCACTGCCGGTCTGGATGCGCTGGTCGAGGACGCGGCTCGGTTCAACACGCTCGCCGGGGTCACCGGCGTGCTGCTGTTCGATGGTGAACGCTTCCTGCAGTACTACGAGGGTCCGGAGGACGGCATTGCCGCCGTGCACGAGCGCATCCTGCATGCCCGTAGCCACCGCGCCATCATTGAGTTGAACCGCGGCCCAGTACCGCAACGCAGCTTCCCTTACTGGGGGATGCGCTGGCTGGCCGTCGACACAGCGCTGATCCGGCAGTTGGCGATCGGCGACTGGGCCGGTTTTGCCCGTCGCATGGATGACGGCCCGACGGCGGGCAGTGGGCTGGAGCAATTGCTCACGCTGGTAGCGCGTGCCCTGGACGTGGCGCCGCCACCGCTCCAGCCGCATACCGTCAGCTGATCCCCGCGACTCGCCTGCGCAGCCTTCACCCGTTCAGGACGAACGCCTGCCCAAGATGGGCATCGATAGTTCTGTGAGGTTCTGCCATGGCTCTGGCCCTGTTGTTCGCCGCCGCCGGTGTGCCCGGTTCGTTCTGGGATTCGCCCAGCAATGTGAGCGGCGTGATCTGGCTGTTGATCGGGCTGGCCGGCATCGGGTTCTCGCTGGTGCTCGGCCGCGCACTCAAGCGCTTCAACGGCCTGGTCTGGACCCTGTTGCTGGTGGGGATCGCGATCGGTCTCTACGGCGCCTGGCGGATGGCGTCGTAAGCGGCCGACTGGACTGACGGCATCCTGCCCACCCTTGCGACGCGATGTCGCAAGGGCTTCAATCGCTGCATCTGCAGCGGTTTACTGACATCACCCTGTCAACACATCCTGCGCATGCTGGCTGCCTGCCCAAGGGCGGTAGGCAGTGTGAACGATTCAGCGACGCTGTCGCCCAAATCGGTGTGCCGATTGACTTGGCGCGAAGACCGTGCAAATTTTGGGTGAAATGCAAGTGAATCCTTCGCTGTCTTTGTTCCTTTTGCGCGGCAAGCTGCACACAGGGTGGTTGCTCGTCTCCGATGCAGGGCAAGTCCAAGGGAGGTCGTATGCAATACGGCGTACATGACTTGGCTGATGGCGTGCGCACCGAGCTGGAAGCCAGTTACAGCAAGCACGGGTGCGGCCCGGAATTCTGGACCACCTATCAACAGGTGTTGGAACGGCTGGTGCCCAAGGGTCGCAGTCGCACCCAGGTCACCAACGAGCTGGCGTTGATCATCGAGCAGCTGGGCATCGTCCGGCGCGCGCAGATGGTGCCGCCGCGGACCACCGGCACACGCTGATACCGGTTGGGGGACCGGCGCCGTCGATCGATGGCAGGCGCGTAGCGGGATGCCGCCGTTTAAAACCGATGCACACCGATGCCCAGCAGCACCAGCAGGGTGCCGAGGGCTGCCAGCGTGCGCGGTCGCAGCCAGCGGCGTGCGTGTTGCTGTACCCGATTGGGGCTGGCAGGGGCGATCAGCCCGGTCGGGAAGTGCCATCCGCGCATCTGCGCATCACAGGCATCCACGCAGGCACCGCAGGCGATGCAATCGGGGTGCGGCCCGCTACGGATATCCAGCGCCATCGGGCAGACCGCCACGCAGGCCTTGCAGTCCACGCAATCGCCCAGACGGTCGTCGGGAAAGTGCGGCATCGGCCCAGCCAACGCCGGATGCGCGGCACGGAAGGCGTAGTCGCTGGCACTGACCGGATCGAGCAGGCCGCGCCCGCGCTGCATCACCGCGCCCTGTCCGGGCGCACGCGGGCCACGCGGTTCGCCACGGCGTGCGTCGTAGTGCACCTGGGGCGTATCGGTATCGCACAGGCTCGGGCAGAGCCGCGCGTAGGGGCACAGGTCGATGCAGACCTGCTCGCGCAGGAAGCCGGCATTGCCCCACGTGGCCAGCGCATAGAACACCACCCAGAACGTCTCCCAGCCACTCCAGTCCGGTGGCCACAGGCCCGCGACCAGGTCACGGATCGGACTGAACAAGCCCACGAAGGTCACCCCGGTCCACAGCGCCAGCAGGGCCCAGGCCAGGTGCTTCACCACGCGCGCCAGCGCTGGCTGGCGCAGGCGCCGGGCGCTGCTGCGTTCGATCCAGCCGAACATGCCGCTCCACAGCGTCTGCGGGCAGCCGTAGCCGCACCAGACCCGCCCGGCCACGTTGGTCAGCAGCACCAGGCCGACGGCGAGTACCGCCAGCAATCCGAGCAGTACGCCCAGGTCCTGTGGCCACAGGGTCAGCCCGAACAGATCGAAGCGGCGGTTCGGCAGGTCGAACAACAGCGCCTGGCGGCCCTCCCAGCGCAGCCACGGCAGCAGATAGAAGCCGGCCAGCAGCGTGGACGAGAGCAGCGCGCGCCAGCGCAGCGCGGCGCGCGGACGCGGCAGGGGCGCTGCAGGCGGCGGGACCAGATGCAGGTGGAGGCGTGCGGGCATGGTCAACCCAACGGCACGTCGTCGTCGTCGCGGCGCAGCGGCCGCAACAGGTACCAGGTGACGCTGCTGGCCGCAGCGGTCACCGCCCAGAACATGAAAAAGCCGAGCGTATAGCCGAGCTCGCGGCTGATCGCGTGCTGCGGAAAGCTGATGTCGCGCAACCGCAGCGGATCGACGAAGGCGAAGAACACCATGCTGGCCAGGCCGGCGGCGACGAAACTGGGCCACAGGATGGCGCCCCAGTGCTGGATGAGCAGCCGGCGCCGGCTGGCCTCGGGCGGGTCGTGCAGGTCGGTCATTGCAGCCACGGTCAGGAGGGAGGGGCAGGGCGCGGCTATACTCCCGGCGGTCGTGGACCGGGCGCGCGCAGCCTGTCTGGACTCACAGACTAGGGCGCGCGATCGGCGCCGACATTGATTCTGATCAAAGCCGCTGCGCTGCCCCTGCGCGCATGCTGGCCACCATCGGCCGTAGAGGAACGCCATGCCGGATCCATCCCCCTTCCCGATGCCCGCGCCCTCGCTGGCGTTGTGCAGCGAAGACCAGGTCACCCGGCTGGTCCACGATTTCTATGCGCGCGTGCGCGACGAGCCGCGTCTGGCCCCGGTGTTCACCGCGCGCGTGGACGACTGGGACGCGCACCTGGCGCACCTGGTCGATTTCTGGTCGGCGATGCTGCGCGGCACCCGCCGTTTCAGCGGCGCGCCGATGCCCAAGCACATGGCCATGGACGAACTGGACCGCGATCTGTTCGACCGGTGGCTGGCGCTGTTCCGGCAGACCACCGCCGAATGTGGCAATGCGCCGATGCAGCGCCTGGCCGACGATGTCGCTGCGCGCATCGCCGATACCTTCTGGCGCCGGTTCCAGATGTTGCGTTGGCCGCAGTTGCCGGTGGTCGGGGCGTCGCGGCTGGATTGATCTGGCGCAATGCGCGCGTCCGGCTGCGCGCGCAAGCTGTCAGGCATGGACACGATCTCGCCTGCCGCCGCCGGGCTTGCCTGGCACTTCGACCCGGAACTGCTGCGTCGCCACGACCGGCCCGGCCCGCGCTACACCTCCTATCCGACCGCGCCGCATTTCCACGATGGCTTCGGCGAGCACCAGCTGCGCGCGGCGATCAGCGCCAGCAACGCCTGCGCCCGTCCGTTGTCCTTGTACGTGCACGTGCCGTACTGCAGCAGCCCGTGCTTCTACTGCGGCTGCAACCGGGTGATTACCCGCGACCACGGCAAGGGCGTGGCCTACGTGGCGCGCGTACTGAGCGAGGCGGACCAGATCGCACCGTTGTTCGATGTCTCGCGCGAGGTGATCCAGCTGCACCTTGGCGGTGGCACGCCGAACTTCCTCGCTGCCGCGCAGCTGCGCGAACTGGTCGACGGGCTGCGCCAGCGCTTTCGTTTCAGCAGCGCGGCCAGCCGCGATTTCTCGATCGAACTGGACCCGCGCTTCGTCAGCCGCGCCGACATCGCCACGCTCGCTTCGCTCGGTTTCAACCGCGCCAGCCTGGGTATCCAGGATTTCGATCCGGTGGTGCAGCGGGCGATCAACCGCGTGCAGGACGTGGAGCAGACGCTGGACATCCTGCGCGCCTGCCGCGACCACGGCCTGCGCTCGGTCAACGTGGACCTCATCTACGGGCTGCCRCACCAGACCCTCGCCGGCTTCGCGCAGACCCTGGAAACGGTGCTGCGCGAGCGCCCGGACCGCCTGGCCATCTACGGATATGCGCACCTGCCGCAGCTGTTCAAGGCGCAGCGGCAGATCCCCGATGAGGCGCTGCCCAGCCCCGAACAGAAGCTGGCCCTGCTGGGACTGGCGGTGCGCCGACTGTCGCTGGCCGGGTACCAGTACGTGGGGATGGACCACTTCGCGCTGCCCGACGAAGACCTCTCACAGGCGCAGCGTGCCGGCCAGCTGCACCGCAACTTCATGGGCTACACCACCCATGCCGACACCGACCTGGTCGGACTGGGCGCCAGTGCGATCAGCCATATCGGTAACAGCTACAGCCAGAACCCGCGCGAGCTGCCGGGCTGGGAGGCGGCCGTGGATGGCGGTCGCCTGCCGGTCTGGCGCGGCCTGCAGCTGGACGCCGACGATGTGCTGCGCGCCGAGCTGATCGGCCAGCTGATGTGCCAGGGGGAAGTGGACGGTGGCGCACTGGCGCGGCGGCATGGCGTTGACTTCGAGGCGTACTTTGCCGATGCGCTGGTCGCGCTCGATGCCCTGCAGCGCGATGGCCTGGCCGAGTACACCGACGGCGTGGTGCGCACCACCGAACGCGGTCGACCACTGCTGCGCCTGCTGGCGATGTGCTTCGACCGCTACCTGGCACGCCCGGATCAGCCGGCGCGCTACTCGCGGGCCATCTGATCGCAGGTCATCGGTGCGGACACACGCGTGTAGTACGCTCCGCTGGCCTCGGTGAGCGGAGCGGTGCATGAAGAAGATGCTGTATTTCTGGGCGGTGTACCTGCTGTTCTTTGCGATCGCGTTCCCGTGCATCCTGTATTACACGCTCGGTTATCCGGTGGACGACGTCGATCGGGTCGCGCCGGGATGGGGCGGGCTGTTGCTGGTCGTGTCGACAGCGCTGTGGTCACTGCTGGCCTGGGCCTATGCGTGGACGCTGCTGATGGCCCCGTTCCGGGCGCGGGCGCGTTCGCAGGCGATCCAGCGCGCGGCGATACGCCGCCGGGCACGCGTGGTGCAGGCGAAGGACACCGGGCGGCGCCTGCGCGGTTGGCCGGTCTGGAACCTGATACTGGCCTTCGACAACCTGTCGGGCACGCCGATCCAGGACGAGATGCTGGCCGTGGACAGCAAGCCGCAGCTGCACCGCTTCGCCGTGGGCAACACCCTCGACGCACTGCTCAGCGACGATCCTGGCCGCTACCCGAACCTGCTGCTGGAGGCGGCAATGCCGGAAGTGGACCATGCGCGGGTGATTCGGCGCGGCGTGATCGGTGTGCTCCTGCTGGCGACGCTGCTGGGCTACTACGCGTGGTCGTGGAGCGACCAGAGCCAGGGGCAGGGATGGACCTTCCTCACGCCGTGGCACCCGCTGATCGTCATGCCGGCGAGCCTGTGCGTCTATCTGCTGCTGGGTTGGCTGTTTACCCGCAGGGTCGGGATTGATCGCCGTGCCGAGGCGTTGAACTACCGTGGCGTTGGCACCGAGGCACGGGTCGTGCAGGTGCGCCAGACCGGGGCGGAGGTCAATCAGCAGCCGGAGTTCGAATTCAGCCTGGCGTTCGAGGACCGCCAGGGCCGCGCGCATACCGCTACCGTGCGCAAGGTGATCAGCCTGCTGGACCTGGACCGCATCCCACGCGAGCGAGCGCGCATCCTCTATCACCCCGACGCCCCCACGCAGGTGGGCATGCCCGACCTGTGAGCCGTCGCATTCCCAAATCGGGCCGGATCAGGCACCCTATGCGCGCCGTGGCCCGGATGGCGAAACTGGTAGACGCATCGGACTTAAAATCCGCCGGAGGCAACTCCATGCCGGTTCGATTCCGGCTCCGGGCACCAACAGTGTGACGTAAACGCGGTGGTTTTTGCCGCTAGCATGGCGGTTCCCTTCCTGCCCGCGCAGCGACCGCCATGCTCACCCTCCATATCGGCAACAAGAACTACTCGTCCTGGTCGATGCGCCCGTGGGTGCTGATGACCCAGGCCGGGATCGCGTTCGACGAAGTGTTGCTGCGCTTCGACAGTTTCGATCCGGATTCGCAGTTCAAGCGCCAGGCCACGGCGCTGTCGCCCTCGGCCACGGTGCCGGTGCTGGTGGATGGCGATCTGGTGGTGTGGGACACGCTGGCGATCGCCGAGTACCTGTCCGAACGTTTCCCGGACAAGCACCTGTGGCCCCAGGCGGTGGCCGAGCGCGCACGCGCACGCAGCGTCTGCGCGCAGATGCACAGCGGCTTTGGTGCGTTACGCCAGTACTTCCCGATGAATATCGAGGCGAGCCTGCCCGAGGTCGGCGCGCGCGTGCTGCGCGAGCAACCGGCGGTGGTCGAAGACCTGCAGCGGGTGCAGTCGTTGTGGGAGGACCTGCTCGCGCGGCATGACGGTGCGCTGTTGTTCGATCGTTTCAGTATCGCCGATGCGTTCTTCGCGCCGGTGGTGATGCGTCTGACGACCTATTCGCTGCCGGTCACGCCTCGCGTACAGCGCTACCTGGACGCGGTGCTGGCGCTGGCGGGTGTGCAGCAGTGGGTGGCGGGTGCCCTGGCCGAGCAGGATTTCCGCCCGTTCGAAGAGCCCTACCGGGATGCGCCGACGCCGCGATGACGGGGCGTGCCGCCGCGGCCGGGGTGATCAGGCCGGAGCCGACGGCAGCGCAGCGCCCAGCGCCAGCAGCGCATGCGCGTACTTGTCGGCCAATCGCTGCTGCACGTCGGCCGGCAGGTAGCGCAGGCGGGCCGGGTCGCTGTTGTCGGCGATGTCGGCCAGCTTGACCTTCAACGCCAGCGGGTTGGCGCGGATGGCGGCGTAGTAGTCCTCCGCAGGGAGATCCTTGCGCCGCGTCAGGCACGCCACCGCGGCACGGATGTGCGCGGGGAACGATGCCACCTCGGCGGAGAACGCAGGGCAGTCTTCGACCACGTCGTGCAGCCAGGCCACCGCTTCGGCGTCGGCATCCCCCTGCACGCGGGCAGCCACGCGTGCGACGTGGCCGATGTAGGGCTGGCCGGCCTTGTCGATCTGGCTGGCGTGGGCGCGGCGGGCGAGGGTCTGGGCGTTGCGCAGGGTGTCGATGGGCATTCTCCTTGTGACCGGTCGCTGCATTATGCGTGCGGCGGCCAAACGCAAACTTTACGCAGCCGTGCGCGGGCCCCCGTAGGCTGCGCTCGACCCCCAACACAGGCAAGGCAACATGGCCAGCGCGGCACGGACACGGATGGCAGGCATGCTCATAGCGGCGATGGCGTGCGCAGCGGGAGTGCAGGCGCAGAGCCCGCCCCGTGGCACGCCGCCGACGGTGGTTGATCTGGCACCGGTGGTGGTGTCCGGCGTACAGCCCGGACCGGGCATGTGGAAGGTGACCGCCGGCAACGGGCATGTGCTTTGGATTCTGGGCACGGTGTCGCCGCTCCCGGCCAAGCTGGAGTGGCGTGCCGATGAGGTCCAGGCGGTGATCGCCAGCGCCGGCGAAGTGCTCGGCACCCCGGGCTGGACCGTCGATGCCGACGTCGGCTTCTTCAAGGGCCTGACCCTGTTGCCTTCGGCAATGAAGGCCGCACACGATCCGCAGGGGCGACGGCTGGAGGAGATCCTGCCGGCGCCGCTGTACGCGCGCTGGCTGCCGCTCAAACAACGCTATCTGGGCCGCGACGGCGGGGTGGAAAAGGATCGTCCGCTGGTCGCGGCGACCCGCCTGTATGCCGAAGCGTTGAAGTCGGTCGGGCTCGGCCGCGGCACGCCGGTGTCCGCCATTCTGGACAAGGCCTACAAGGCGCGCGGGTTGAAGCCGGTGGTGACCCGGGTGGTGATCAAGGTCGATGATCCGCGCCAGGCACTCAAGGAAGTGCGCGCCAGCACATTGCAGGACGTGCAGTGCTTCCAGCGCACCCTGGACGTGGTGGAACACCAGTTGCCGCTGCTGGTGGAACGCGCCAATGCGTGGTCGGTGGGCGACACAGAGACGCTGCAGCGGCTGGCGGTGCAGAGCCAGTACGACGCCTGCGTCGGCGCGGTCGCCGACAGCGAGTTCGGCCGGCGCCRTGGGCTGCTGGGCGTGGAGCAGCAGGCGGCCGACAAGTGGCTGCAGGTGGCGCGCGCGGCACTGGCTCGCAACGCGACGACCTTCGCGGTCGTCCCGGTGCATACGCTGGTGCAGCCGGGCGGCTACCTGGCCCGTCTGGAGCAGGACGGCCTCCAGGTGGAAGCGCCCTGAGCCTGCGGCATCTGTACGCAGGTCAGCGTGTGCTGGCGCGCACAGTTCTCATCGACCTGGGTGTACAGCTTCGTGGCATAGTCTGGGTAGTCAACAGGGGGCTACACGAGCATGCCATTGCGTGCGATCGCCTATACCAGCGTCGCCTTTGAAGGGATCCAGGCATCGGATATCGATCGGATCCTGATGGCGGCATCCAGTTTCAACAAGGTGGCCGGCGTCACCGGGGTGCTGATGTTCGATGGCACCCGTTTCCTGCAGTACTTCGAGGGACCCGAAGACGGCGTCGATTCGGTCTACCAGCGGGTGGCCAATGCGCGAAGTCATCTGCACCTGCGCGAACTGGCGCGCGGAACCGTGGCCACCCGGCATTTCCCGCGCTGGACGATGACCTCCGCGGCGATCGAACCGGCTGTGCTCACCGGCATGATCGAACGGCCCTGGGAAGGCTTCAATGTGGCCCCGGGTTTCGACGGGCACGGCCCGGTCGGCTTTGCACGGCTGCTTGAATTGTGGACCGGCGTGTCGGGTGAGCTGGAGCCGGCGGCGGTGATGCTGGGCTCGTAACGGAACGGTTCTTTACTCGTAACACGATTCTCACGAGTGGTTGCCTATTATCTTCCTACCAGCTGTGACCGGTCCTGCGGAAATTCCGTCAGGCTGTTCTGAAAGGGTAGTAACCGCAGCTGGACCACTTGTTGGCCGTCGTCCGTACTCTCCGCGGACGGCGGCTTTGTTCTTTGTGGCGGCGGTGCTCCCGCGTTAGGCTTGTACTACTCGTTCCCTGGCGCAGCCCCCTCCATGAGTTCTTCCTGCTTCCTGCGTTGCGCTTTCCGTGCCGATCCCGCGCGGAGGCGGGGCTGATGGCCGCCGCTGTCGGCGCTGCCGTGCAGGCGCGGATCGCGGTGATCGGGCTGGGCTACGTCGGCCTGCCGCTGACCGTTGCCTTCGGGTGCCGCCAGCCCACAGTGGGCTACGACATCGATCGTGCGCGCGTACAGGAACTGCAGCGCGGCCACGACCACACCCTGGAGATGGAGCCGCACGAACTGGCGGCGGCGGTGCAGGCGCGTTACAGCCACGACCCGGCCGAGCTGGTCGATTGCAACGTCTATATCGTGACCGTGCCGACCCCCATCGACGCCTTCGAGCAGCCGGACCTTGCACCGCTGCGCAGCGCCTCCACGCTGATTGCCAACGTGCTCAAGCCGGGCGATCTGGTCATCTACGAATCCACCGTGTACCCGGGCACCACCGAAGAAGTGTGCGTGCCGCTGCTGGAAGCCGGTTCTGGCCTGCGCTTCAACGAGGATTTCTACTGCGGCTACAGCCCGGAGCGGATCAACCCGGGGGATCGCCAGCGGCGCCTGGCGGACATCCGCAAGATCACCTCCGGGTCGACCGTCGAGGTCGCCGCGGTGGTCGATGCGCTTTACGCCGGGATCATCACCGCCGGCACCTGGCCGGCACCGTCGATCCGCGTGGCCGAAGCGGCCAAGGTGATCGAAAACATCCAGCGCGACGTCAACATCGCGCTGGTCAACGAGCTGGCGTTGATCTTCGACCGGCTCGGCATCGATACCCAGGACGTGCTCGACGCGGCCGGCAGCAAGTGGAATTTCCTGCCGTTCCGCCCCGGCCTGGTCGGCGGCCACTGCATCGGCGTGGACCCGTATTACCTGCTGCACAAATCCGAGAGCGTGGGCTACCACCCGGATCTGATCCACACCGCCCGCCAGGTCAACAACCGGGTCGGCGCCCACGTGGCGCAGCGTGTGCTGGCCCTGCTGGCCGGGCGCGACAAGGCACCGTCCGACGCGCGCATCCTGGTGCTTGGGGTGACGTTCAAGGAGAACTGCCCGGACCTGCGCAACAGCCGTGCGCTGGAGCTGGCGCAGACCCTGCAGGCCAGTGGCGCGCACGTGGACGTGCAGGACCCCTGGGTAGGCCCGGCGGCGCTGGCTGGCAGTGGCGTGCACTGGGTGGAGCAGGCCGCGCCCGGCGCGTTCGACGCGGTGGTACTGGCGGTGGCGCATGACCAGTTCCGCGCCTTCGATGCCGCCGCCATCGGCGCGCTGCTCGCGCCCGGTGGCGTGGTCTACGACGTCAAGTCGGTATGGCCGCGGGACGTGGTGGACGGCCGGTTGTAGACTCGAACGCGTTATTGATCGAGGAAAGCCATGCATCGTTACCTGGTTTACATGCTCGCCATCCTGCTGTTTCCGGTCTGCCTGTGGCTGGCCACGATCTGGCCGGCCTGGTACTGGGGCGTGGGCGTGACCGCCGCGCTCGCCCTCCTGGGCACCTGGGATCTGCTGCAGAAACGCAGCACGCTGCGTCGCAACTACCCGGTGATGGCGCACTTCCGTTACGGGCTGGAATCGATCGGCCCGGAGATCCGCCAGTACTTCGTGCAGAGCGACCTGGAGGACGTGCCGTTTTCGCGGCAGCAGCGCGCGCTGATCTACCAGCGCTCCAAGAATGAAATGGACGTGGTGCCGTTCGGTACGCTGCGCAGCACCTATGCGGTGGACTACGAGTGGATCAACCATTCGCTGGCGCCGACCGAGATCGCGCACAGCGATTTCCGCGTGCTGATCGGGCCCAACTGCGCCAAGCCGTATTCGGCCAGCGTGTTCAATATTTCGGCAATGAGCTTCGGCTCGCTGTCGGCCAACGCGATCCGCGCACTCAACGAAGGCGCGCGGCGTGGCAGTTTCTACCATGACACCGGCGAAGGCTCGATTTCGCCGTATCACCGGGAAATGGGCGGTGATCTGGTCTGGGAAATCGGCTCGGGTTACTTCGGTTGCCGGGGCGATGATGGGCACTTCAGCGAAGAGAAGTTCGTCGCCAACGCCACCCATGACCAGGTCAAGATGATCGAGATCAAGCTGTCGCAGGGCGCCAAGCCCGGTCATGGCGGGGTGCTGCCGGCAGCCAAGGTCAGCGCGGAAATCGCGATCACCCGCGGCGTGCCGGTGGGCGTGGAGTGTGTGTCGCCGTCCAAGCATTCCGCGTTCAGTACCCCGGTGGAGCTGCTGCAGTTCGTGGCGCGGCTGCGCGAGCTGTCCGGTGGCAAGCCGGTCGGCTTCAAGCTGGCCATCGGACATCCGTGGGAGTGGTTCGGTATTGCCAAGGCCATGCAGGAAACCGGGCTGCTGCCGGACTTCATCGTGGTCGATGGCGCCGAAGGCGGTACCGGTGCGGCCCCGGCCGAGTTCGTCGACCATGTCGGCGTGCCAATGCACGAAGCGCTGCTGCTGGTGCACAACACCCTGGTCGGGCTGGACCTGCGCGACCGCATCAGGATCGGCGCGGCCGGCAAGGTGACCAGTGCGTTCGAGATCGCACGCACCATCGCGCTTGGCGCGGACTGGTGCAATGCCGGGCGTGGCTTCATGTTCGCGCTGGGCTGCATCCAGTCGCTGAGCTGCCACACCGACAAGTGCCCGACCGGTATCGCCACCCAGAATCCGAACCGCTGGCGTCACCTGGATGCCGTGGACAAAGCCACCCGCGTGCACAGCTACCACGACAACACCGTGCGCGCGCTGCGCGACCTGCTGTGCGCGGCCGGCTTGAACCACCCGTCCGAGCTGGGACCCGAGCACATCCTGCGGCGGGTGTCGCCGGTGGAAATCCGCTCGCTGGCCTCGCTGTACCGTTATCTGAGTCCGGGCGAGCTGCTGCGGCAGGTGCCCGATCACGCCGTGTTCCATGATTACTGGGGCGATGCGCGCAGTGATTCGTTCCAGCCGCCGGCGCGGATCCAGGCGCTGCGCACGAGCAAGTCGCGCTGATGGYGGATGCGATCGGACCGCCACAGGACACGCATGCAGCCGGGCAGGGCCCGATATTGCGGCGTGGACGCCCGGAGGAGGCCGATGCCCTGTGGGTGCTGCGCACCCGCTGCGTGCGCGAGCTGTGTAGCGCAGCCTATCCGCCCGAGGTGATCGCGCCGTGGGCCGCCTCGCGGCCGCCTGCGCATTATCGTGAGCTGATCGGGCAGGGCGGCTGCATCGTCGCCGAGGACGATGCGKGCACGCTGCTGGGCTATGGCGTGATCGATCAGCAGGGCAACGAGATCGATGCGTTGTTTGTCGACCCCGACTACGGCGGGCGTGGCATCGGCAGCGTGCTGATGCACGCGCTGCAGGCGCTGACCGATCCGACCCGCCCGCTGGTGCTGTCGGCCTCGCTCAATGCGGTACCGTTTTACCAGCGTGCCGGATTCAAACCGCTGCGCGAAGAAACCTACCCGCACCCCAGCGGCGTTGCCCTGGCGTCGGTGCGCATGCAACGCGGCTGATCCCGGCCGGCGCGCACCACCGTCGCAACCACCCCGCTATTGCCGGCCGCTGGCCGGCTCCTCAGCACCGTCAGAAGCACCAAGGTAGTGCCGGCCGCTGGCCGGCTCCTCAGCATCGTCAGAAGCACCTGGTAGTGCCGGCCGCTGGCCGGCTCCTCAGCATCGTCAGAAGCACCAAGGTAGTGCCGGCCGCTGGCCGGCTCCGCAACACCGTCGGACGCATCCGGCAGCGCCGGCCAACGGCCGGCACAACCGGTCACAGGTTGCGCAGGTACTCCACCACCCCGCGCCCCGCCCGCAACCCGCTCGCATAGCAGGCAGTGAGCAGGTAGCCCCCGGTCGGCGCTTCCCAGTCCAGCATCTCGCCGGCGCAGAAAGTACCCGGTAGATCGCGCAGCATCAGCTGCGTATCGAGCGCTTCCAGCCGCACGCCACCGGCGCTGCTGATCACCTCCGCGATCGGACGCGGGCGCAGCAGGGGCAGCGGCAGGCGCTTGAGCGCGGCGGCGATGCGCGGCGGTGGCAATTGACCGGCGTCCTTGCCCAGGATTTCGAACAGCAGCGCCGACTTGACCCCGCCCAGGCCCAGCTGGCGACGCAGGTGCTCGCCGAAACTGCGGCCCTGGCGCGGACGCTGCAGCTTGTCCAGGACCTGCGCTTCGGTCTGGCCCGGCAGCAGGTCCAGGTGCAGGTGCACCCGGCCGTCGCGGGCGAGGGTGTCGCGCAGGTCGGCGGCCATCGCATAGATCAGGCTGCCCTCGATACCGTCGGCGCTGATCACGCACTCGCCCTGCTGCGACCGGAGCTGGCCGTCCAGCGCGGTCCAGTAGGCCACCACCGGCTTCAACGGGGCGCCGGCCTGGCGCTCGCGGAAGTAGGTGGTCCAGTCGATGTCGAAGCCGCAGTTGGCCGGCTGCAGGGGGGCGATGTCCACGCCACGCGCGGCCAGCGGCGCCACCCACGCGGCGTCGGAGCCCAGCTCGGGCCAGCTGCCGCCGCCCATCGCCAGCACCACCGCATCGGCGTGCACGTCCACCTCGCCGTTGGGCGTGTCGAAACGTAGTGCGCCATCGTCCTGCCAGCCGGTCCAGCGGTGCTGCACATGCAGGCGCACGCCCTGTTCCTTCAAGCGGCGCACCCAGCCGCGCAGCAGCGGGGCGGCCTTGCGGTCGACCGGGAATACCCGGCCCGAGCTGCCCACGTAGGTGTCCACCCCGAATCCGTGGGCCCACCCGCGCAGCGCCGGCCCGTCGAAATCGGCCAGCCATGCGCCCACGTCGGCCGCGCGCTCGCGGTAGCGCGAGACGAACAGCGCGTGCGGATCCGAATGCGTCAGGTTCAAACCGCCCTTGCCGGCGATCAGGAACTTGCGTCCCGGCGACCCCTTGGCTTCATACACATCGACGTGGTGGCCGGCGGCGCGCACGGTTTCGGCGGCCATCAGCCCGGCCGGGCCACCGCCGATGATCGCCACGCGCCGCGGCGCGCTGTCTGGACTACGCATGCGGCAAACTCAGTTCGGCTTGACGTCGAGCAGCTCGACATCGAACACCAGCGAAGAACCGGGGCGGATCGGGCCGGCGCCACGGTCGCCGTAGCCGTACTCGGCCGGGATCATGAGGGTGCGCTTGCCGCCCACCTTCATGCCGGCAAAGCCTTCGTCCCAACCCTTGATGACCTGGCCCTGGCCCAGGTTGAAGGTGAAGGGTTCGCCACGGTCGACCGAGCTGTCGAACTTCTCGCCATGCTTGTCAGCGGCGCGCTCGTCATAGATCCAACCGGTGTAATGCACGGTGACCTTGTTGCCTGGAGTGGCCTCGGCGCCAGTGCCCGGCTGGGTATCGATCTTCTCGAACTGGGCGATGCTGCCACCCGGCGGCGGGCCAGGCGGGGTGCAGCCGGCGAGCGCCAGCAGTGCCAGGGGAGCAAGCAGGTAGGAGGACAGGCGACGCATGGCGGCTCCGGATCGCAAAAACGGGACGCAAGGGTAGCGCATCGCCGGGCGCTATCATGGGCACATGTCGAAACTGCTGCTCAACCTGCGCAACGTCGCGGACGATGAAATCCAGGACGTGACCGCCCTGCTGGACCAGGCGGGCATCGCCCATTACCGCACCGAACCCAGCCCGTGGGGCATCTCCTGGGGCGGAATCTGGATCCGCGACAATGACGACCTGCCGCGCGCCAAGGCGCTGATGGCGCCCTACCAGGAGGCCCGCGGCGTGCGCGTGCGTGCCGAACGGGAGGCCGCGCTGCGTGATGGCACCGCCGAAACCTTCGGCAGCCTCCTCCAGCGCCGACCGCTGTTCGTGGTCGCCATGCTGCTGGGCATGCTGGCTGCGGCGGCGCTGGTACTGCTGCCATTCGTACTGCTGCGGGGCTGAATCACCGCCGGCGGTGGGCCCGGCGGTGCGGCCGGCGCGATTTATAATGGGCCGATGATCGCCAATACCGCCGCCTACCACTTCACCCCCATCGCCGACCCGGATGCGCTGTGCGCGACCCTTCTGGAGCGGGCAACCGCCGCAGGGCTGCGCGGCACCATCCTGGTGGCGGGCGAGGGCATCAACCTGTTCCTGGCCGGCAGTGAGCCGGGCATCGACGGCTTCTACGCCCCCCTGCAGGCCGACCCGCGTTTTGCCGGGCTGCGGGTCAAGACCAGCTACAGCCAGATGCAGCCGTTCGCGCGGCTCAAGGCCAAGGTCAAGCCGGAAATCATCAGCTTCCGCATCGATGACGGCCAGCCGCTGGCCTATCCGCGCGCCCCGTCCGTCGACCCGGCCACCGTGCAGCGCTGGCTGCGCCAGGGTCACGACGATGCTGGCAAGCCGGTGGTGATGCTGGATACCCGCAACATCCAGGAAATCGAGTACGGCACCTTCCAGGATGCGCTGGTGCTGCCGATCACCAAGTTCACCGACCTGCCGGATGCGCTGGCTCCGCACCGAGAGGCCCTGCGTGACAGCACCGTGGTCAGCTTCTGCACCGGCGGCATCCGCTGCGAGAAGGCCGCGCTGTGGATGCGCAATGACGGCATGGACAACGTGCTGCAGCTGGACGGCGGCATCCTCGGTTATTTCGAGGCGGTGGGTGGTGAAGGGTATGCGGGCCGCTGTTTCGTATTCGACGAGCGCGTGGCGCTGGACGCCGAACTGAAGCCGCTGGTTGATCAACCGGGGACCGGGGCGGCCTGAGGGCGGTTTTCCGAGGGTGCCGGGGCGGCCGGTCACCTGTTTCAGGTAGTGCCGAGCCATGCTCGGCAGCCCAGCAACCTGCGGCCCGAGCTTCATCGAGCAACCTCACGAACCCGAACCGCAGGAATCAGCGTCCCGCTGCCGGCACTGGCGGCACGTCAGCGCCGGCCCCATGTCGGTGGCATGACTTCTGGATGGAACGCGCGCATGCAACTGTCGATTCTTGATCTGGCCCCGGTCTGTGAGGGCAGTGACACGACCCAGGCCTTCGCCAACATGCTGGACCTGGCCCAGCACGCCGAGGGCTGGGGCTTCCATCGCTACTGGCTGGCTGAACACCACAACATGCCCGGCATCGCCAGCGCCGCCACTGCGGTGCTGATCGGCCACGTGGCCGGTGGCACTCGCCGCATCCGCGTCGGCGCCGGCGGGATCATGCTGCCCAACCACTCGCCGCTGCAGGTGGCCGAGCAGTTCGGCACCCTGGCCTCGCTGTATCCGGACCGCATCGACCTCGGCCTGGGCCGTGCGCCCGGCACCGACCAGCCCACCGCCCGCGCGCTGCGTCGCTACTTCGACAGCGCCGACCAGTTCCCGCAGGACGTGCGCGAGCTGCTGCACTACTTCGAACCGGCGCAGGCCGGCCAGGCGGTGCGTGCCGTGCCCGGCGCGGGCATCCCGGTGCCGGTGTGGCTGCTTGGCTCCAGCTTGTTCAGCGCTCGCCTGGCTGCCGCGATGGGCCTGCCGTTCGCCTTCGCCTCGCACTTCGCCCCGGATGCGATGGACCAGGCGCTGGCGGTGTACCGCAGCGAGTTCCGTCGTTCGCAATATCTGGACGCGCCGTACGCGGTGCTCGGCTTGAACGTGGTCGCCGCCGAATCCGAAGCGGAGGCCAAGCGCCTGTTCACCACCCAGCAGCAGAGCTTCGTCAATCTGCGCCGTGGCAAGCCCGGCCTGATCCCGCCGCCGATCGACGACATCGAAGCGTTCTGGCAGCCGCATGAAAAGCAGGGGGTGCAGAGCGCACTGGCTTGCGCGGTGGTGGGCGATGTGCGCCAGGTCGGCGAGGGCATGGCGGCGTTCGCCGCGCGGCACAAACCCGATGAAATCCTGATCACCGCCAACATCTACGACCACGCCGCACGCAAGCGTTCGTTCGGTCTGGCGATGCAGGCGTGGAAGGCGAACAGTTAAGCGCCACGCCATGCGTGGCTGACGCAATGCCGGCCCTGTTGAAGGGGGCAGCCACGCATGGCGTGGCTCTCCCGGGAAGGATGCGAAGGTGGTGTGACCCTGCGATTCACACGGCCGTGGCTGCCGATCGGCTGTGATGGTGGCTCCCGTTGCAGGAGTTACCCCATGGCAGAGCTCGATCGCCAACAGCACATCAAACAACTCGCCGGCATGATCCGCGATGTCGACATCGCCATGTTCACTACCGTCGGCGTCGATGGGCGTCTGTACAGCCGCCCGCTCGGCACCCAGGAAGTCGAATTCGATGGTGACCTGTGGTTCGCCACGGAAGCCCACAGCCCCAAGGTGGCCGAGCTGGCGCTCAATCCGCGCGTCAACGTGTCTTACTCGTCGCCCTCGGGCAACACCTATGTGTCCGTCTCCGGCACCGCGCGCGTGGTGGATGACCGCGCCAAGATCGAGGAACTGTGGTCGCCGGCGATGAAGGTGTTCTTCCCGGGCGGCAAGGACGATCCCAACCTGCGCCTGATCCACGTCAGCGCCGAATCGGCCGAGTACTGGGATGGCCCGGGCGGCTTGCTGGGCAAGGCGCTGTATTTCGTGTTGTCGGCGGTGACCGATGATCCCGGTACGTTGTCCGATACGGGCACCGTGGATCTCAAGCCCGGGGCATGACGTCCCGGTGGCCGGGGTGCAGCCGACCCACGGTCGGCTCTACCCGGCGCCTCAGAACCAGCGCTGGAACTGCTCCACCGTGTAGCTCAGCAGCTGGCCCGAGCTGAATCCGAAGAACAGCACTGCGGCGACCGCGCCGATCCAGTTGAACAGCATCAACATCCCATCGCGTTCGAGCAGCGCCAGCGCGAACAACAGCAGCTGGAAGCCGAACAGGTAGTTGGTGAAGGGAATCGGCAGCGACAGCAGCACCGCGACCAGGATCAGCAGCAGCCCGGTGAACGCATGCGCCGGATACGGCACCACCAGTGCCGGCATGCGCGGCTTCAGCAGCCGGTCCAGGCGCCGCAGCGGCCTGTCGATGCGCGCCAGGAAACGGTGCATCGTGCCGCGCCTGGGCCCGCGGCGGGCAATGAATTTCGGCAGCCACGGCCGATGCAGGCCGAACAGCATCTGCGCCCCGATCAACAGGATCAACGGACCGCTCACCGCGCCGGCCACGCCGGGGATCGGGATGAACGCCGGCAGGATCGCCACGAACAGGAACACCCCGAACGCGCTCTGCTGCAGGTCCTGGAGGATCTTGCCCAGCAGCAGCCGTGCGTCCGGATCACCCTGGTCGAACATCGCCAGCAGGGTCCGGATGCCCTCGTTGCGGTACTCGTCCGGACCCGGCGCCGGGGTCGGCGGATCAGCCGGTGAGTTCATCGGTCTCTTCTTCGGACAGCGTGCGCAGCAGCAGCTTGTCCACACGCGCGCCATCAAGGTCCACGATCTCGATGCGCCAGCCGGCCCAGTCGAAGTACTCGCCCGCGTGCGGGATGCGCCCGAAGTAGTGGATGCACATGCCGGCCAGCGTGTAGTAGTCGCCGTCCTCGCCATCGGGCAGCTCGGCGTTGCCCATCAGTTCGCGCAGGTCCTCGATCGACAGCGAGCCATCGACCAGGAACGAGCCGTCTTCGCGCATCACCACCAGCGCGTCCTCGTCCACGTTCTCCACCGACTGCAGGCGCCCGACCACCGCGCCCATCAGGTCGCTGATCGTCACCAGGCCCTGGATTTCACCGTACTCGTCCACCACCAGCGCCATCGACTGCTGTTCTTCGCGGAAGATCTCCAGCAGTTTCATCGCATGGGTGGATTCGGACACGTACAGCGGTTCGCGCAGGTTCTGGAACAGCGAATGGTCATCGCGCACCAGCCGGGTGACCAGGCTTTTCACTTCCAGCACGCCGACGATGTCCTGGTCGTTGCCGCGATACACCGGGTAACGCGAGAACTCGTTCTCGCGCATGGTGGCGATGTTCTTCTCCGGGTCGGCCATGGTGTCCAGCCAGGCGATCCGGTTGCGCGGGGTCATCAGGCTGTCGGCGGTGCGGTCGCCCAGGCGCATCACCCGGTTCATCATGTCGCGCTCGTGCGCGTCGATCACGCCGGCCTCGTGGCTCTCGGCCACCAGCATGCGGATCTCTTCTTCGGTCACCGACGCGGCCTCGTCCTTGCCCAGGCCCAGCACGCGCAGCACCAGTCGGGTGCTGTGCGAGAGCAGCCAGACCGCCGGGAAGGCGATCCGTGACAGCCAGCCCATCGGCCACGCGACCAGGCCGGCGATGTCCTCCGAGCGGGTGATCGCCAGTCGCTTGGGCACCAGTTCGCCAAAGATCAACGTCAGGAAGGTGATCAGGGCCACCGCCAGCGCCTTGCCCACCTCACCCRAATAGGCAAAGGCCGGGAACATCCCGTGCAGCCACGTCGCGATGGCCAGGCCGATCGCCTCGCCACCGAACACGCCGGTCAGGATGCCGATCAGGGTGATCCCGATCTGGACCGTGGAGAGGAAGCTCTCCGGCTTTTCAGAAAGTTCCAGGGCGCGCTCGGCGCGCTTGCTGGTGCTGGCCATCTGCTTGAGGCGGCTCTTGCGCGAGGTCATGACCGACATCTCGGACATGGCGAAGAAGCCGTTGAGCAGGATCAGGGCCAGGACAATAATCAGTTCAAACACGGGCGTCGTCCCCGGTTGGTGGCAGGGAGGGCGTGTTCAAGCGATGTCGGCTACCGGAGGGCGCGTAAGCGCGGCGGTGCGGCGGGGGGTAAGGGTCGTCGTCCATAGAGTGCGCCCGAAGGCGCCCGCGCATCTTAACAAAAGGCCGGGGCAGGGGAGCAACCAGAGTCGTTCAGACTGGGCCGTTCCAGCGTGAAGATGACGGGGAGTACCCGGATTGGACATCAAACCGTCATAATTCCGCCCGGTGCCGTCCTTCCTCGACGGCGAATAGGTTTCTCAATGTTCTCTCTGCAGACCATTTTCGGCTCCGGCAAACAGTTCTACACCCTGCTGGACGAGGCTGCCCAGGCCGCCCAGGACAGCGCCAAGGCGCTGCACGCGATGCTCCGCGACGCCGACCGCCAGCCTGCGCTGGACGCCTTCAAGCTGGCCCGCCTGCGCGAACGCGCCGCCTCGGACAAGATCAGCCAGGCGCTGGTGGACAGCTTCATGACCCCGATYGAGCGCGAGGACATCGAAGCGCTGGGCTCGGCGCTGTACAAGATTCCCAAGCAGGTCGAGAAGTTCGCCGACCGCTATTCGCTGGCCACCCAGCACCTGGAGCACATCGATTTCGCGCCGCGCGCGGCGATGCTCGAGCAGGCCGCCAGCGTGGTGGTGGAGATGGTCAACGACCTGCGCCACATGAACCTGGACCGGATGACCGCGCTCAACGAGCGGCTGCGCTCGCTGGAGAACGAGGCCGACCGGCTGATGCTCGAGCTGTACCGCGACATCTACTCCGGCCGCCTGGACAACCTGCAGATGTTCCTGCTCAAGGAGTTCTTCGAGATCCTGGAAAAGGCCATCGACCGGTGCCGCGAGGCCGGTGTGGTGGCGTACCAGATCGTGCTGAAGAACAGCTGACGGACGCCACAGCATGCTGACCCTTGTCCTGG